>JBPOET010000398.1:0-2335 GCA_051251675.1 Parasphingopyxis sp.
GTCCGGCGGGATGCACCGGCTGTGGAAAGACCGATTCGTCCGCCGGGTGAAACCACGGGCAAGCGAAGCCATATTGGATATGGCTGGAGGAACCGGCGACATAGCCTTTCGCCTGGCGAAATCCGGCGCCGCAATTACGGTCGCCGATATCAATGCGGAAATGCTGCAGGTCGGCATGGAACGTGCGGAAAAGCGCAAGATTAGCGGACTGGTCTGGGCACAGGAAAATGCCGAAGAACTGAGCTTCGCAGACAATAGCTTCGATGCCTATACGATCGCATTCGGCATCCGCAACGTCACGCACATCCAGAAGGCGCTGGAGGAAGCGCACCGCGTTCTGAAACGCGGTGGCCGCTTTTTCTGTCTCGAATTTTCGACGACATTATGGCCGGGCTTCGCCGAAGCCTATGACCTCTATTCCCACAAGCTGGTGCCGAAGATCGGCCAGGCGCTGGCCAAGGATGAAGACAGCTATCGCTATCTGATCGAATCGATTCGGCGCTTCCCCGATATGCCGACTTTCAAAGGGATGATCGAAGACGCCGGCTTCGTGCAGTGCAAGGTCGAGCCGATGCTGGGCGGTCTCGTTGCAATCCATAGCGGCTACCGGATTTGACCCGCCCCAGAACGCATATCTGGCGGCTCTTGAAATGGGGCCGAACGCTAGCGCGGCACGGTGCGCTCAGCGGCATCGAGCGCGATCCCCTGACCCCGCCTCCTGTCCGGCGGCTGATCCGGATCGCCCGTTTCGGTGCGCGGGTCCCCAAGCAACCGGCCTATGCGGACGCTTTCCAGGCGATCGGCCCTGCGGCCATTAAACTCGGCCAGACGCTGGCAACGCGCCCCGATCTCGTCGGCGACGAGGCGGCGCATGACCTTATGCGCTTGCAGGATCGGTTGCCGCCGATTCCCTTCCCGCGGATTGAGGAAGCCATCGCGCAGTCTTTCGACCGGCCGATAGATGAGCTGTTTTCCAGCATCGATCCGAAGCCTGTCGGCGCGGCATCGATCGCGCAGGTCCACAAGGCCGTAACAAGCGAAGGACAAACCGTCGCGATCAAGGTGCTGCGCCCGGGAATCGAAAAGGAATTTGCGCGCGATATCGAAACCTATGAATGGGCGGCCGCCCAGGTCGAGGCGATGGGCGGCGAGCTGGCCCGCCTGCGGCCGCGGCTGACCATCGAGACCTTCAAACGATGGACGGCCCGCGAACTCGATCTCAGGCGCGAGGCGGCATCGGCTTCGGAACTGGCCGAAGGGATGCAGGCCGAACCTGATTTCGTCGTTCCCGAGATCGACTGGCAGCGCACCGGCGGGCGCGTGATGACCCTTGAATGGTTTGACGGGATCAGGATTTCCGATCGCGAGGCGATGGATGCAGCCGGCCATGACCGCAAGAAGCTTGCGACCACACTCGTTCATGCCTTTCTGCGTCAGGCGATCTCGGAAGGGTTTTTCCATGCCGACCTGCACCAGGGGAATCTGTTGGTACTACCCGACGGCAAGATCGGCGCGATCGATTTCGGCATCATGGGCCGGGTCAACCGCCAGGCCCGGTTGTGGCTGGCCGAAATTCTTTACGGATTGATCACCGGCAATTACCGCCGCGTCGCGGAAATCCATTTCGAGGCCGGCTATGTGCCCCCGCATCATGATGTCGCGGAATTCGCGACCGCGCTACGGGCGGTCGGCGAACCGATCCGCGGACTGCCTGTGAAAGACATCTCCATCGGCCAGATGCTCGACGGGCTCTTCGGCATCACGCGCGATTTCGACATGCCGACCCAGCCCCATTTGCTTCTCCTCCAGAAGACCATGGTGATGGTGGAAGGCGTGGCGACAAGCCTCGATCCCGACATCAACATGTGGGAAACAGCCAAGCCCTTTGTCGGTGAATGGCTTCGCAGCGAACTGGGCCCGGAAGCCGCATTGGCCGACAAGCTCCGGGAAGATGTCCGCACGATGCTGCGGCTACCCGAACTCGTCAGGCGGCTCGAGGCGGAGATTCCCAATCGCGGCGCCGCGCCCCCCGCCCCGCCTTTATCGGATGTCGAATTGGTAACATTCGGAAATAGCTGGAAATATTGGCTGGTGGCACTATTGGGCACTGGCCTTGGAGCCATTGGGAGTTGGTATTGGCTATAATCGCTAAACTGCGGAAACATTTTCGCAAAACACCGAATCGACCGCAGCGCCCCGACGCCGACGGCGTGACCTACCGGCCCCTTCGCCCTCTGGACGAACGGATCGATGGCTGGCGCGTCGTAATCGACGATGAACGCCAGCGCGCCATGTATGACCGGGTCGCCGCGTCGATCGATCGCCCGGCCTATGC
>JBPOET010000399.1:0-2332 GCA_051251675.1 Parasphingopyxis sp.
ACGCAGCAGAAGCTTCCTATGCACCCGTCGTGGCACTACGTGATGAACAATACAAGTATGTGCGTTGTACACTGGATCCGGAATTGCTCTTTGACCTGATCAATGATCCGCATGAACTGGTCAATCTGGCGCAGAGTTCCGAGCATGCCGAGGTGTTGCAGCGAATGCGCAAGCTGGCAGATAGTCGCTGGGATCTGCAACGATTCGATGACGATGTGCGCCGTTCTCAGGCGCGTCGCTGGGTTGTGTACGAAGCCCTGCGCAATGGTGCCTACTACCCCTGGGATTATCAGCCGCTGCAGAAAGCATCGGATCGCTATATGCGTAATCACATGGACTTGAATGAAGTAGAGGACAAGCAGCGCTACCCTCGCGGTGAGTAGTGCTTGAACCCTGGGTCAGCCGAAGCGGGGCCGAGATGTCGGGCCCCGATCAAAAGCGTCAGAGCTTATCGGTGATAAGCCTTGCTGACCGCGTAGCTGTCTTCAAACCAGTGCCAGAGAGCTACTTGTCCGTCACGAACCTTGGCGCGCAGGGCGAAGGTGAATACGCCGGTTTCTGCACCTGACTTCGTGGTGATGGCGTTCATCTTACCGAAGACAGCGACGGTGTCTCCAGATGCAAAGGCATCCGTGTTTTCCCACAGTGTTGTCTGAAAATTCTCGCTGAAGATCCCCAGGAATTTGAAGATCTCTTCCTTGCCTTGCCATGGGCCGATCCAGGGAATGCTCTTGTCGCCTTCATTGTGCCAGACCATGTCATCGGCCATCAGAGCCGACATCTTTTCCATATCGCCGCCGCCCATGGCTTCCATGAAAGCCATGACTGTGTCAAAACTGCTCTGGCTTGCGTCATCCATCTCCTGAGCATTGGCGTGTTGGCCGAGAATCAGTGCCAGCGAGCCGCCGAGCGATGATGCCAATAGGGTTCTTCTGTTCATGTCGTTTTCCAGATGTCGGAAATCGGCGCATGCCGAGGTCCTGTCGAGGGTTTGTTCAACCGGTCATAACCCGTGCACGGTTGGCAGGCCGGGTTGAGTCCGAGGCGTCAGGGTTGCAAGGACAGCTGGCAATGCGTCACCCACTAGTAACAGGGTAAACAGGATGGGGCCTTTCGCTAAGTGGGGAATCACCGAAAGGAGTGTGTCAGAAAATCGAAAGGTGCTCGGTCCTGACAAACGCATGATGATGCTGAAGATTCTCCATTCGCCATTCGCCATTCGCCATTCGCCACCCAGTATTGAGCATCCAGCATTCGCCGTTGCAATGACTGTTCAACCCTTCGAAGCGAATGCACCGGAAGAGCCTGCACCCAGTCGGCGGCTGAGGTATACCTCGAGCTGAACGAGGGCATCGTAGATGAGCACCGCGAACAGACCGACAATCAGACCGCCTTGCAGAACAAAGGCGGTATTGTTCGTCAGCAGCCCGGCGATGATGACCTCACCCAGAGTGCTCGCCGCAACCGTCGATCCGATCGTGGCGGTGCCCAGGGCAATGACGACAGACAGACGAATGCCGGTCAGGATTACTGGAAACGCCAGAGGCAGTTCCACCCGTAGCAGACGCTGTCGGCGACTCAGGCCGATACCGCGCGCCGCTTCCATCGTCGCCGTTGGCAGGGTGGACAGGCCGGTGATGGAATTTTCGAATATCGGTAACAGGCCGTAGAGAAAGAGGGCGACCAGTGTCGGCCCGGCACCAAAGCCCAGCGCGGGTACCGCCAGTGCCAGCACCGCCACTGGTGGAAAGGTCTGGCCCATGTTGGTGATGGTACGGGACAGCGGCAGAAAGGCGGCCCCCGCCGGGCGTGTCACCAGAACGGCCAACGTGACTGCCACCAGTGTCGCAGCGGTGGAGGCCAGAGCCACCAGACTCAGGTGGCTCAGCGACAGAGACAAGAGGCTGGCCCGTTCGTAGATGACCGCGCCACCATTGGGGGCAAACGGCGCGAAGGCCCAGGTGAACCAGGTGGGTTTGATCACGAGTGCCAACAGCAACAGGACAAGAGCCATCCGGAACACAGCCGCCAGCTTCATGGTGGACCTTCGGCCCGTGCACGAATGGCATCCATCGTCACTCGGCCCAACACGACGCCATCCTTGACGACAGGCACGGCGTTGCGGCCTGTCCAGAGACAGTTGGACAGCGCGTCTCGCAGGCTGGTATCAGCATCCAGAGCATCCCCTTCGGCATGCCCTTGCTCGACTAGCTCGGACAAGGGGAACAGCGACAGGAGGCGCAAGGGACGTTCCACGCCACCGACCATGTCGGCGACGAAATCGGAGGCAGGTCGTTGAATGATCTCGGCAGGCGTGCCGTGTTGTACCAGG
>JBPOET010000004.1:0-19335 GCA_051251675.1 Parasphingopyxis sp.
GGCCAAGTGAAGCGGCGAGGCCCAAAGGCTATGCAAAAGTCTTAGTCTTGGGTCGTTCTCCCAGTGGTTAAATTATTTCGTATAACGACTTTGGCTCCCGAGGTGGCTCCCCCGAAACCAGTCGGCCATTTTTTACAGCTCATTGGTCGCTAAAGCAATATTTAGCTGCTCCGCCGCTTATTCGGGTTCAACCGGCGCCGTCTCTTGCGTGTCTGCCCCTTCCGGGATCGCTTCTTCGGGCGCGACGACTTCAAAGTCTTCCAGATCGTCCAGTGCCGCTTCGAATGCAGCGTCTTCGCTCGCGCTGGCATCCTCGCCCTCGCCCGCCAGGCTGGCGGTATCATAATTGAGGATAGCGGCCTCGCGGTTCTGGAAATAGGCAGAGCGCGCAGCGGCATAGGGGTCGGCACTGCTTTCCAGGAAGGCGTCGACGCCGCTCTCGGTCAGTTCGGCGCGGGTGCTGATAATACTGGCTGCTCTTATGCCCCATTGCTCCTGGGTTGTCAGATTGAGGCCACGATCAAGGAAGATCGAAACCGGATTGGCAATGAAATCGACGATTGCTCCGAACGTATCGCGTTGGGTGGAAGGGCCGAGGAGAGGGTTCATGACATAGCCGCCATCGCCCACGCCCCATACCGCCAGCGTTTGCCCGAAATCCTCGGGCGCAGGTTCTATTCCCATGGCCGTCGCATGATCGGCCAGGCCGCCCACGCCGATCGTCGAATTGATAATGAACCGGCCAAGATTGCGAAGCGCGCGGTCGGGCCTGCCTTGCAGCAGATTATTGATGAACGACCATGGCTCGCTGAGATTTCGGAAAATGTTTGTGATGCCGCGGCGGGCCGGCTGTGGCGTGATGGTTCGGTACACGTCGGCCGCCGGACTGATCAATACGGTATCGATGCCCTGGTTGACCGCCCACATGTCACGGTTGAACTCTTCATGACGATCCCGGTCGGCCATGCCGTTCGGACCGGCCATGGTTGTTGCGCAGGCGCTCAGGAACAGCATCAACATCAAAGAAGCCAATAGCTTACGCAACGAAACAGTCTCCGGGATACAAGGGATTGCAGCGTATGAAATGCCTTGGACGGTTGCTCGTGTCGAGTCATTTGAAGATTAAAATCCAGCCGCCCGGCCCTGGCATGGATGCCGTGAAGGCCTTGTAGTTCCGGTGGAAACTGGCCAGGCCTTCGGCGGTTGACCGCATATAAAGATATCTTTATGTCTTTATAGATGAGGTCCGAACTGGAAATCTTCCGCGCGCTTGCCGACCCGACCAGGCTCAGGATCGTGGCGCTTTTGCGCGCGATGGAGCTGTCTGTCGGCGAGTTGGCCCAGGTTTTGGGGCAAAGCCAGCCGCGCGTGTCCCGACATGTCAAAATCCTTGTCGATGCCGGGCTTGCCGAACGCCGCAAGGAGGGAAGCTGGGTGTTTCTCGGTCTGGGTAATCCCGCACGGGTCCGTCCGTTGCTCAATGCGATCGATGGTTGGTCCGAGCCGGGTGAGGATCACTGGACCCGCGCCGATATTGCGCGGCTAGCCGCGGTTCGCGCGGATCGCCAGGCCGCCGCTCAAGCCTATTTTGCCGCGCATGCGGAGCAATGGGATGCGATCCGCTCGCTGCATGTCGCGGAGAGCGACGTCGAAGCGGCGATGGAACGTGTTCTCGGTAAGGGTGCGATCGGCCGGCTTGTCGATATTGGCACCGGCACGGGCCGGATTTTGGAGCTCTTCGGTGCACAGGCCGGGAGTGCGATCGGCATCGACCGCAGTCCGGAGATGCTCCGCCTGGCCCGCGCCAAGCTCGCCGAGGTCGGTCTCGAAAAGGCAGAGATCAGGCAAGGCGATATGTATGCACTGGAGCTTCCCAACGGCTCCGCCGATACGGTGATCCTCCACCAGGTGCTCCATTATGCCCAACAGCCAGCTGCGGCGATTGCCGAGGCGGCGCGCCTGCTCGATACGGGTGGTCGCCTGCTGATCGTCGATTTTGCCGCTCATGAACGCGAGGATCTGCGTAGCCAGAATGCTCATGCCCGGCTCGGCTTTTCCGAAGAGCAGATCGCACGATGGTTTGAGGCGGCCCGGATAGAGGGAGGGCTGGTCGATGAGCTTGGCGGCGGCGAACTGACCGTGAAACTATGGTCCGGTCGCCGCTTGGCAGATCCGCGCTTGAAGGTGGTGGCCGCATGAATCTGACCGTCGATCAGCTGCATGAAGCGCGCCGCGCGACCGATGCTCCGCTGTTTGCGGATCTCGCCGGCGATGCGCAGATATCGTTCGAGTTCTTCCCGCCGAAAAATGCAAAGATGGAGGCCACGCTCTGGGATTCGATCAAGACGCTGGAGCCGCTCAGACCGCGTTTTGTTTCGGTCACCTATGGCGCTGGTGGGTCGACCCGCGAACGGACCCATGCAACCGTGCGCCGGATTGTCGAGGAAACGCCGATCCAGGCGGCGGCGCATCTGACCTGTGTCGACGCCAGCAAGGCGGAAATCGAGGAGGTTATCGGCGATTATTGGGACGCGGGCGTACGGCATATCGTGGCCCTGCGCGGCGATCCGCCGCGCAAGGGCGATATGTTCGAACCCTTCCAGCCGCACCCCGAAGGCTATGCGAGCGCCGCCGAACTGGTTGCCGGTATCAAGGCCTTCAAACCGTTCGAAGTGTCGGTCGCCGCCTATCCTGAAGTCCATCCCGAAGCGGATTGTCCGCAGGCCGATCTCGACAATCTGAAACGCAAGCTGGATGCAGGCGCGACACGCGCCATTACGCAGTTCTTTTTCTCGGCCGAAAATTTCTTCCGTTTTCGGGATGCTGCAGCCGCAGCCGGGATCGATGCAGAAATCGTGCCCGGTATCCTGCCGGTTTCGAATGTCGCGACAACGCAGCGCATTGCCGGCATGTGCGGTGCGGCGATCCCCCCCTGGATGAACCGGCTGTTCGAAGGGCTCGACGAACTGCCCGCGGCGCGCCAGCTGATCGCGGCAACCGTTGCCGCTGAAATGTGCCGCAAGCTCTATGCAGGCGGCGTCCGCGAGTTTCACTTCTACACGCTTAACCGGGCAGAGCTTTCCTATGCCATCTGCCACCTGCTCGGCATGCGGCCTCATGGAGCGGATCAGACATCATGACCGATATTGCGGAACGGATAAGGGCTATTGCCGCAGAGCGCATACTCGTTTTCGATGGCGCCTGGGGCACGGCAATCCAGAACTATGCGCTCGACGAAGCCGGGTATCGCGGCGACCGGGAGTTTCGGCTCGACCAGAAGGGCAATAACGACCTGCTCTGCCTGACCCAGCCGCATATCGTTGAAGAAATCACGGCTGCCTATCTCGATGCCGGGGCCGATATTGTCTCGACGAATACCTTCAGCGGAACGACGATCAGCCAGGCCGATTATGGCGACGAAGCCCTGGTCCACGAGCTGAATGTGGAAGCGGCAAGGATCGCCCGCCATGCGGCCGACGCCGCATCGACCGCCGACAAACCGCGCTTTGTGGCCGGTTCGATCGGACCGACCAACAAGACGCTCTCCCTCTCTCCGGACGTTAACGATCCGGGGTTCCGCGAGGTCGATTTCGATCAGATGAAGCAAGTTTATGGCGAGCAGATAGACGGGCTGATCGAAGGCGGTGTCGACATGCTGCTTGTCGAAACGATTTTCGATACGCTGAATGCCAAGGCGGCAATCATGGCTGCGCATGAGTCGGGGGATCGGCACGGCAAGCCGTTGCCGCTGATCCTTTCGATGACCATAACCGACATGTCCGGGCGCAATCTGTCCGGCCACACGATTGAATCCTTCTGGGCGGCGGTCCGCCACTCCGCGCCCCTGGCGGTGGGGCTCAACTGCTCGTTCGGGGCGAACAAGCTGCGGCCGCACATGCAGGCCATTTCGGAAATCGCCGACACTTTGGTGATCGGTTATCCCAATGCCGGCCTTCCCAACGATCTTGGCGAATATGACGAGGATGCGGCGCATACGCGCGACAAGGTCAGCCAGTGGATCGACATGGGGCTGGTGAACATCGTCGGTGGTTGCTGCGGGACGACTCCCGAGCACATCCGGGCGATTGCCGAACTTGTCGAGGGCAAGCCACCCCGCACGATCGCCAGCCCGATAACCCGCACCTTCCTCACCGGCCTTGAGCCGATGACGCTTGCCGCCTGAAAGTTCCGATGACCGACAAAAGCGCAACCTTCGTCAATATTGGCGAACGCACCAATGTGACCGGCTCGGCCCGGTTCAAAAAGCTCATCCTGAACGACGACTATGAGGCCGCCGTCGAAGTGGCCCGTCAGCAGGTCGAAAACGGCGCGCAGATCATCGATATCAATATGGATGAAGGGCTGCTCGACGCCGAGAAGGCGATGACGACCTTCCTCAAGCTGATAGCCGCCGAGCCCGATATCGCGCGCGTGCCTTTCATGATCGACAGTTCGAAATGGTCGGTTATCGAAGCTGGCCTCAAATGCGTGTCGGGCAAGCCGATCGTCAATTCTATATCGATGAAGGAGGGCGAGGAAGAGTTTCTCGCCCATGCCGCCAAGTGCAGGGCGTATGGCGCGGCGATCGTCGTGATGGCGTTCGACGAAACCGGCCAGGCGGATAGCAAGGAACGCAAGGTCGAGATTTGCGAGCGCGCATACAAGCTCCTTGTTGCAAACGGCTTTCCGCCGGAAGACATCATCTTCGATCCCAATATCTTTGCCATCGCAACCGGTATCGACGAGCACAGGCGCTATGCGATCGATTTTATCGAGGCGGCCCGCGAAATCCGGGAGCGTTGCCCGGGCGTCCATATCTCGGGAGGCCTGTCGAATCTGTCGTTCAGTTTCCGCGGCAATGAACCGGTGCGCCGGGCCATGCACAGCGTGTTTCTTTATCATGCGATCCCGGCCGGGATGGATATGGGCATCGTCAATGCCGGGCAGCTCGACGTGTATGACGCGATCGACCCCGAACTGCGCGAAGCCTGCGAAGATGTGATCTTCGACCGCACGCCCGAAGCCGGCGGAGACCCGACCGAGAATCTGATCGCGCTGGCCGAAAAATATCGCGGGACGGACAAAAAGGCCGAAAAAGAAGCCGAGGAATGGCGCGGCTGGGAGGTCGTCAAGCGGCTCGAATATGCGCTCGTCAAAGGCATCGACGCCCATGTCGTCGACGATACCGAGGAAGCGCGGCAGGAAATTTTTGCGCGCGGTGGCAAGCCGATCGAAGTGATCGAAGGGCCGCTGATGGATGGCATGAACGTCGTCGGCGATCTGTTCGGAAGCGGCAAGATGTTCCTGCCTCAGGTCGTGAAGTCCGCGCGGGTGATGAAAAAAGCCGTGGCTCATCTGCTGCCCTTCATCGAGGAAGAGAAGGATGAGAAAGCCAAGGGCAAGGGCACGATCATCATGGCGACCGTCAAAGGCGATGTGCACGATATCGGCAAGAATATCGTCGGCGTCGTGCTTCAGTGCAACGGCTTCGAGGTGATCGATCTGGGCGTGATGGTGCCATGGAGCGATATTCTGACCGCAGCCAATGAAAATTCCGCCGACATGATCGGGCTGTCCGGCCTGATCACACCCTCGCTCGACGAGATGGTTACGGTGGCGGAAGAAATGGATCGCGCGGGGATGGAGATTCCGTTGCTGATCGGCGGGGCGACGACAAGCAAGGTGCACACGGCGCTGAGGATCGAGCCAGCCTATGCCGGGCCGACGATCCATGTGCTCGACGCCAGCCGCGCCGTGGGCGTTGCATCGACACTTGTCTCCCAAACACAGCGAGATCCGTTCGTCGAGAAGGCGGCGAACGAGTATGACGAGATCCGAAGCTCCCGAAAGGGCCGGGGCGCAAGCAAGCTTGTTTCCCTCAAAGATGCACGGGCCAATGGTTTCGCGGCCGATATGGCATTGAAGCCGACGGCACCCGCCAGGCCCGGCCTGCATGTCTTCGACGATTGGCCGCTGGACGATTTGCGCGGCTATATCGACTGGACACCCTTTTTTCGCGCCTGGGAGCTGGCCGGAAATTATCCGGCGATCCTGGACGACGAGATTGTCGGCGAGAGCGCCCGCGATCTCTTTGCGGACGGCCAGGCCATGCTGGACAAGATTGTTGCGGAGGGTTGGCTCAGGCCGCGCGCCGTTGCCGGGCTGTGGGAATGCCGGCGCGAGGGCGACGATATCGTCGTGATGGACGGAGAGCGCGAGCATCGCCTGCCGATGCTCCGGCAACAGGTCGCCAAACGGTCGGGCCGCGCCAATATGTGCCTTGCCGACTTCATCGATCCGGCGGGCGACTGGATCGGCGGCTTTGCCGTCTGTACAGGCCATGGGATCGAGGAGCATCTGGCGCGCTTCAGAGCGGATACCGACGATTATTCCGATATCCTCCTGAAAGCGTTGGCCGACCGGCTGGCAGAAGCTTTTGCCGAGCGGATGCACGAGCATGTCCGCAAGGAATTGTGGGGATATGCCGGGGATGAAAATTTTGCGAACGAGGAGCTTATCCGCGAGAAATATGCCGGCATTCGCCCGGCACCGGGCTATCCGGCCTGCCCGGATCACAGCCTCAAGCCGCTCCTGTTCGAGCTTCTTGGCGGAGGGTCGGGGCATAACGGCCCGGCCGGGATCGAGCTGACCGAAAGCTTCGCCATGTTCCCCACGGCGGCGGTTTCGGGCTTCTATTTCGGCCATCCGCAGTCGCAATATTTCGGTGTCGCCAAGGTCGGGCAGGACCAGCTTGAGGATTATGCCGATCGCCGTTCCATCGAACTGGATATCGCGAAGCGCTGGCTGAGGCCCAATCTCGAAAGCTGATAAGTGCGGAAAAGAGCGTTAATGCTCTGATAACGCGATATTAACCGTAAAATTTCGGACTTTCTTAACCGGACGGGCGCATCGCAAGGCTTCCCGATCAGGAGGCTCGCCGTGCGCATCTCACCCGTTATCATTCTCGCCGTTCTCGTGGCGACATGCGCGCCGCTGTCTGCGCAGCGCAGCGCGCCACCCTTTATCGTGGAGGAAACGGGACAGGGCTTTGCCCGGCTCGACCAGGCGGTCGGTGCGATTGGCGGGGCGCAGGGCACGATCGTCATAGCGCCTGGCACCTATCGCCAATGTGCGGTGCAGGAGGCGGGGGTCATCACCTATCGCGCGGCCGAACCCGGATCGGCGATCTTCGACGGCGTGGCCTGCGAACAAAAGGCGGCGCTGGTATTGCGCGGGCGCGGCGCCCGGGTCGACGGTTTGGTGTTTCAGAATCTCTCCGTACCGGACGCCAATGGCGCGGGCATCCGCATCGAACGGGGCAATCTCGAGGTCCACAATTCCATGTTCCGCAACAGCGAGCAGGGTATCCTGTCCGCCCAAGATCGCGGTGCAAGCATCCGCATTGACCGGTCGACCTTTTCCGGGCTTGGTCGGTGCGACCGGGGGCTTTCCTGCGCGCACAGCATCTATGTCGGCCGCTATGGGTCGCTTGAGATCAGCCGGTCGCGCTTCGAGCGCGGGACGGGCGGCCATTATGTCAAAAGCCATGCCGCACAGATACGCATCACCGATACCAGTTTCGACGATACTGCCGGCAGCGCGACCAACTATATGATCGATCTGCCCTCGGGAGCGGTCGGCACGATTGCCGACAATATTTTCGTTCAGGGCGAGGATAAGGAAAACTGGAGCGCCTTCATCGCAATATCGGCCGAAGGCGGAGGCAATTCCAGCGCCGGCCTAGTGATCGCCGGCAACCGGGCATCACTAGCCTCCGGCGTACGCCGCAGCACATGGTTCGTCGCCGATTGGAGCGGCGACGCCCTGCGGATCGGCGAGAATGCACTGGGCCAGGGAATTTCGGTTTTCGACAGCCGCTGATGCACCGCGCAAATTGACAAGACAGAGCCTATCGCGGAAACCTCGCCAAAGGGGGAGGGCGGCCATGGTGCGTTTGATAATTTTAGGTATGGCGTTGGCCATGGCGCAGGCGGTGATTGCGCAGCCTGCTGAGCAGCAATCCGCCCGGCCCAATATCGTCCTGATCGTCGCCGACGATGTCGCCTTTACCGATCTGGGCGCCTATGGCAGCGAGATCCGTACCCCCAATATCGATGCGTTGGCGCGCCGGGGCACGATTTTCTCCAATTTTCATGCGACGCCGATGTGCGCGCCTTCGCGGGCGATGCTGATGACCGGGGTAGGCAGCCACCGCGCCGGCATCGGGAACCTGCCCGAAACCACACCGGCCGAGCATAGCGGCTCGCCGGCCTATCGCGGGCTTTTGGCGGACGGCCTGCCGACCATCGCCAGCCGTCTGCGCGGCGTCGGTTATCGCACCTATATGGCGGGCAAGTGGCATCTCGGGCATACGCCGGAAACATTGCCCAGCGCGCGCGGGTTCGATCGAACCTTCATTGTCGATGCAACGGGCGCGGACAATTGGGAGCACCGCCCCTATTTGCCCTATTATGACCGTGCCGAATGGTTCGCCGATGGTGAAGCGGTCCACGAGCTGCCCGACGATTTCTATTCGTCCGAATTCCTGGTCGACCGGATGATCGATTTCATCGGCGGCGAAAACGACGATCCCTTTTTCGCCTATGTTGCGTTTCAGGCGATCCATATCCCGGTACAGGCGCCCCGCGAATTCACGATGCGCTACCGCGATGTCTATAATCGCGGCTGGCAAATCCACCGGGAGCAGAGGCATGCCGCCGCCATCGAAGCGGGGCTCATCCCGGAGGGAGCGCCGCTGGGCGCCATCCATCCCGATCTCAGGCAATGGGACGATCTTACAGCCGAGGAACAGGCGTGGCACGCCCGCGCCATGGAGGTGAATGCCGGTATGCTGGAAGCGATGGACCATCATCTTGGCCGGCTCATCGCGCATCTCCGCTCGACAGGCGAATATGACGATACCGTTTTCATCGTCACGTCCGACAATGGCCCGGAGGGCAATTCTCCCGCAGGCAGCCGGATCATGGACGCATGGTTCTGGATGGTCGGCTATTCGACCGATATCGAGACCATGGGGGAGCGCGGCAGCTGGGGTTATATCGGGCCGGAATGGGCAAGCGCCAATGCTTCGCCGAGCAGCCTGTTCAAATTCTATGCCAATGAGGGCGGCACGCGCGTGCCGCTGATCTTTTCCGGGCCGGGTATCGACGCAGGCGGCATGGCGCGGCAGCTCGGTCTGATTAGCGATATCCCGGCGACGATCGCGGCGCTAAGCGGAGCGGATGGCGCAGGTATGACGGGCCGTAGCCTGCTCCCTGCGCTGACCGGCGACGAGGGGGATATTTACGGGCCGGAAGACAGTTTCGGTATCGAAACGGCGGGGCGGCGCGCTTTCTATCGGGGCCGCTACAAGATCGTACGCAATGGCCTGCCGCTCGGCGACAATGTCTGGCGTCTCTACGATCTGGAGGCGGATCCTGGAGAGACCAACGACCTGTCGGCCAGCGAACCCGAACTCTTCGCTTCCATGCGGGCGGGATATGACGCCTGGGCGGAGGAGAATGGCGTGCTCGAAATGCCCGAGGGATACGACCCGGTAAAGACGTTGCAGCAGCATAGCCGCGGCCCCATCCTGCGCCGCTATTGGTGGATATTGGCGCTGCTCGGGGGAATCGTCGTGGCGCCGATAGTGTGGCTGATCCATCGGCGTCGGAGGAAGCGGGTATCGTAGCCTAGGGGCAGTTGCTCTCCGCCACGCCCGGCATCAGGTCCAGGCAGCGCCCGTCGATCTCGACATTGCCGAGGTCAAGGTCGATCAGCGATGCCAGCGTCGGCAGGATATCGACCGTCATCACGCCGAGCGGCTGTTCGACATGTTCGGCGCCCGGCCACCAGAAAAGGATCGGCACGCGCCGGTCATAATCCCAGACGCTGCCATGCGTAGCAACATAGGCGCCGGGAATGGCTTCGGGGATCGGTGTCACGCGCGGTTGCAGGACGACGATGAAATCGCCCGATCGCTCGGCGTTGAAATTGGCGCGAACCCGGTCAAGCACGGTCCAGTGTTCGGGCGGCGCGGTCGTTATCGGCTGGGCGAGGATTTCGGACCGCCCGTAGACGCGGTATACCTGCGGATGTGCGGAGATCATGGCAATGGCGCGGTCCGTGACCTCGGCGCGCCGGTCTTCGGGTACTGAGCGATCGATATAGAAATCGCCGAACGGGCTGTCCGCACGCAAGACGGGTGCTTCCAGTCCGGTTTCTTCGGCCAGGCGCGCGTCCAGAGTTTCAAACCCGGGAAGCAATCGCGCGGCGCGCGGCGCTGCCTGTTCAACCTGGCGCTCCGGCAGGTCGAGCCCGCCATGATCGGCCGTCAGCATTACGACATAGTCGATATCCCGTGCATCGAGCCGGGCGAAGAAATCGCCCAGCATGGCATCCAGTGCCATCAGCTGGACACACATCTCGACGCCTTCGGTGCCATAGGCATGACCAATATAGTCGGTCGAAGAGAGGCCGATTGCCAGAAGATCGGTTGCGTCCTGCTGGCCCAGCTCAAGTTCGGAAACGAGATTGGCCGCGAGAACCAGTGTCAGCAGGTCCCCTTCGGGAGAGGTCAGTATGTCCCGGCCGCTGGTCGTTGGCCCCCGGGAAAAGAGATGGGTGCCGACTGTCGCGTTCTCGCCAACGGGAACCGCGCGATTATACGCGGCACATTGCTGCGGCACGGGCAGGGGTACGCGGTTCGATACCGCCGCCTGCATCGCCGCTTCGTTGATGCGTGTCAGTGCTTCAGGGGCCTCCCGCCCGGCAAAGGTGGTAAAGCCTGCATCGCCGGGCCAGAATACATGGTCGGCATTCGCGCCGCCCAGCAAGACGGCCGAACGGTCTTTCCCGCCTACGGAGACAACGCGGCTGGCGTCATTCACGCGCTGCATCAGATCGCCCAGCGTGGGGACGAGCAGGTGCCGCGTGGAAACGGTATAGTCTCTGGAGGAGGAGCCCTCGACGCGCGAATCTTCCATGCAATAGACGCGCACATCATCGCGCTCGACGCCCATGTCGAACCAGCGATTGCCGATGATGCCGGTGCGCGCCGGATGGGACCCTGTAAGGATCGTCGATTGTCCCGGGCAGGTTTCCGTGGTGGAATGCGCTTGATAGCCGGACGGGAATACCGCGCCCTGTAACAGTCTTGCGAAGCCACCGGTGAAATTCTGGCGATGCTGGGCGAACAGATCCGCGCTGAGCTGATCGACGGAAATCGCAACGACGAGTCGCGGCGGTGAATCGGCGTTTTCCGCGCTCTCCCCATCTTGCGCAAAAGCCGCGAAAGGCAGGGTTAAAGCTGTAACCAGAGCAGCGATGCGAACGAACTTCATCGGATATCCTCTTGATAGTGCACGGCGCGAATGCCGCTGCTATAGCGCGCTCGCGAAGGAGCAAACAGGTGCGATTTTCCCTTATGAAGACCGTCTTGGGCATGATTGCCGCATTTTGCTGTCTGTTGCCAGCCATTGCTTCTGCGCAAACGCCGCGCGAGAACGCGATCCAGACGGCCCTGCTCGCCGAAACCGAGACACCTGCGCCCGGACAGAGCTTCACTATCGCGATCCGCATGCGCCCCGACGAGGGCTGGCATGGCTATTGGCTCAACCCCGGCGAGGCCGGAGTTCCCGATAGTTTCGAATGGGATGTGCCGGCGGGCGTTACGATAGGCGCGCTTCGCTATCCGGTGCCCGAACGGCTCTCGATCAGCGGGATCATGAACTATATTTACCACGGCGAATATGCGCTGCTTGCCGAAGTGACTCTCGACGACAGTATCGCGCCGGGTACGGCGCTCCCGCTTCGTGTGCAGGGGCAGTGGCTGGCCTGTACGGACGAAGTGTGCGTTCCGGAGAGCGGGGCATTCGGAACGGATCTTGTCGCCGGGTCCGGCGTCATTACCGATGGCGTGACGTTTGACGAATATCGTACACGACTGCCGCGTCCGCTCGGCAATGATGCTGCATTCGAACAGGTCGGAGAGACGCTGCGAATAGCCATACCCTTTCCGCAGTCAGCCGCAATTTCCACCCCCTATTTCTTCAGCCGGACCGACCATGTGCTCGATTACAGCGCCGAGCAGAACATATCGCGCAACGGCGACATGGTGATTGTCGAAGTGCCGGCCGGGCAAGAGGCCGGAGCGGCCACGCGCATCGACGGCCTGCTCAAAATCGGCGAGCATGACGGGCTCTTGCTGGCCGCCATACCCGGCAATGTTCCGGAAGCGGGAACGCCGATTGCCGGAGAGCCGATGAACAGCGGCATCATGAACGCCGATATCGCTACGGTTCTGCTTGCCCTGGGCGGGGCGATCCTGGGCGGCATGTTGCTCAACATCATGCCCTGCGTTTTCCCGATCCTCAGCCTCAAAGCGCTCAGCCTGGCCAAGGCGGGCGGCGAAGAGTCGGCCGTGCGCCGCGATGCGCTGGCCTATACGGCCGGCGTCGTTCTGGTCTGCCTCGGTCTTGGCGCGGCCTTGCTAGCGTTGCGCGCAGGCGGCGTGGCGGCGGGCTGGGCTTTCCAATTGCAGGATCCACGCATGATCCTCTTCCTCCTCCTGCTGGTGACGGCCATCGCGCTGAATCTGGCCGGCCTGTTCGAACTGCCCAGTGTTTCCGGGGGCGGACGCTTTGCCGACCGGGACGGGGCGACGGGCTCCTTCTTCACCGGCGCGCTGGCCGCCTTTGTCGCCACGCCCTGTACCGGACCATTCATGGGGGCGGCGCTTGGCGCGGCGCTTGTCGTGCCGACGATCGTCGCCATGGCGATTTTCGCGGGACTGGGGCTGGGCCTGGCGCTACCGTTTCTTGTCCTCGCTTTTGTCCCGGCGTTGCGGGCAAGGCTGCCGGGCCCGGGGCCATGGATGGAAGGATTTCGCCATTTGATGGCGGTGCCGATGCTCTTGACCGCGCTCGCGCTCGGCTGGGTGCTGGGTCGCCAGACAGGCGTCAACGGTATGACCCTGGGCATTGCAGCGGCCCTGGGTATTGCCCTGATGCTCTGGTGGGCCGGAAACCGGCAGATTGCGGGAAAACGCGCCTGGCTGCCGATCATTCCCGCCATTCTCGTGACGCTGGGTGCGCTGGCGCTTGTGCCGACATCCGTGCCGACACAGGCGGGGCAGGCGGAAGGCGGGGCGCTCGAGGCGGAATCGTTCAGCGAGGCGAGGCTGGAGGAATTGCGCGCGGCGGATCAACCGGTCTTTGTCTATTTCACCGCTGACTGGTGCATCACCTGCAAGGCGAATGAGGCCGGCGCGCTGAACCGCCAGGCTGTGGCCGATCATTTCGAGGCACAGGAAATAGCCGTTCTGGTAGGTGACTGGACAAATGGAGACGCGGCGATCGGTCGTTTTCTGGAGCGCCATGGCCGATCCGGCGTACCGCTTTATCTTTATTACGCGCCAGGCGGGGACCCGGAAATCCTGCCGCAGATACTGACGGTGGGAATGCTCACCGAGCTTGGGACTTAACGTCCCACATCCTCATCCTGCGAAATCATCGGCCCGATGGGAGCATCCATAGGCGGGGCGTCGGCCGCGCCGCGGACCCACATGCGCTCTCCGCCGACCCAGGTTTCGGCGACTTGTGTTTCGCGGATCTGCTCTGGCGTTGCATCGAAGATATCGCGATCCAGGATGATGAAATCCGCATAGAGACCCGTGCCCAACCGCCCGGTCCTGTCTTCCGAAAAACCGGCAAAGGCGGCGTTGGTCGTGAAAGCGGCAAAGGCCTGTTGAAGCGAGATCCGCTCATGGGCCTGCCAGCCGCCAACCGGCTCGCCATTGGCATCCTGCCTGCTGACAGCCGCCGCCAGTCCGGGAAAGGGGTTGGGGCTCTCGACCGGAAAATCGCTGCCAAAGGCCAGGACAGAACCGTTGCGCAGCATCGAATTCCAGGCATAGGCGCCGACCAGCCGGTCCGGGCCGAGCCGCGCCTCCGCCATCAGCCGGTCCGATGTCTGGTGCACTGGCTGCATCGACGCGATAATGCCGTGCCGGCCGAACCGGGGCAAATCTGCCGGGTCGACAATCTGGGCGTGCTCGATCCGCCAGCGCCGATCATCGGTATAGCGTGTGGCCAGTTCCTCGATTGCGCCAAGGGCGTCCCGATTGGCCCCATCGCCTATCGCATGGATTGCCGCCTGAAACCTGTCGAGAGAAAGGCGGCTCAACCGATTGCGCAGGCCTATGCTGTCGATCAGCGCCAGCCCCGTCTCGCCGGGAGCGTCGGCATAGGGCGCATTCAAAAGCGCGCCGCGCGATCCGAGCGCGCCGTCGCCATATATTTTCAGGCCGACCATGCGCAGATGACCATCATAGAGCCAGGGCGTCATGCTGTCGCCAGCGATGTCGAGCAGCGTTTCGAGCGACCCGGCATAGGAGACAATACGGATGCGGAGCCGTCCCCGATCGCCCGCGCGACGGACGGTGCTCCAGTCGTCGGCGCTTGTCCCCATATCGTGCATGGTCGTTATTCCATGGCTGAGAAGCAGCGACTGGGCTTCGCGCAAAGCCATGTCGCGAACCGGCGGTTCGGGCGTCGGAATGGCATTTGCGAGCAGACCCATCGCGGCATCGACGAACACGCCGTTTGGCCTGTTGCCGTCGCGCCCGATCCTTCCGCCTGCGGGGGATTGAGATGCAGCGCTGACCCCCGCGGCCGCCATGGCGGCGCTGTTGGCTACGCCGGCATGGCCATCGACGCGGACTAGCCAGACCGGCCGGTCCGGAACTGCGGCGTCGAGGTCGGCGGCTGTAGGGAACCGATCGAGGCCCCAGCGCTCCTGGTTCCATCCGCGCCCGATAACCCAGCGCAGGGTAGGATTGTCCGCGCTATATTGCGCCAGCCGCGCCATGGCTTCGTCAAGGCTCGTCGTGTCGGAAAGGTCGAGCTGTATGGCGTTGTATCCAAGCCCCATCAGATGGCCATGTGCGTCGATCAGTCCGGGAATGAGCGTACGGCCCTGCATATCATAGCGCGTTTCCAGGCCTTCCGGGTAATCGTCCCCGCGGCGGAGCACATCGGTTATCCGGCCGGTGTCGCTGTCGAAGACCAAACCGGTGAACCGGACAAGATTGCCCTCTGCATCCAGCGTATAGCCATTGGCATTGTCGACAAGCACATCGGCTCGTGCCGTGGTCGCCAGAAAGCATGCGGCGAGCGCGAACAGGGCCTTCACGACCAAGCCCGGTTGCCCTGAGCCTGTCGAAGGGTTGCCCTTCTTTCGCCGACTACTGAAAAGTGAAGTACGGGGCTTCGACAGGCTCAGCCCGAGCGGAAATTTGATCATCACTCTTCCAGCCTCCTCACCAGCGAACTTGTGTCTTGCCTTGCGCCGCCCATGGCCTGCACTTCGGCATAATAGCCATCGACAAGCTTCGCGAGTTCCAGTTTTGCGCCATTGGCTTCGGCCTCGTCGAGCGCGAGGCCAAGATCCTTGCGCATCCAGTCAACCGCAAATCCGAAATCGAACTCGCCCTTCGCCATGGTCTTCCAGCGATTGTCCATCTGCCAGCTTTGCGCCGCTCCGCCCGAGATCGCCTCGAACACCTTGTCGAGGTCAAGGCTGGACCGTTTGGCCAGATGCAGCGCTTCGGAAAGGCCCTGGAGAACCCCTGCGATGGCGAGCTGGTTGCACATTTTGGTCTGTTGGCCGGCGCCGGCGTCCCCGCAATGGACGATCCGTGCGGCATAGGCCTGCATGAGCGGTTCGGCGAGCGTCATCGCCCGCTTGGTGCCGCCGCACATGATGGCCAGCGCGCCATTTTCCGCGCCTGCCTGCCCCCCCGATACCGGGGCGTCGACGCAGTGGATGCCCTGCGGTTCGCCCGCTTCCGACAGTTTGCGTGCCAGCTTGGCCGAGACGGTCGTGTGATCGATGAAAAGCGTTCCGGCATGCATCGCAGCAAAGCTGCCGTCGGGGCCCAGGGTCACCTCCTCGAGGTCCGCATCTGCCCCGACACAGGCGATGACGGCATCTACGCCCTCTGCTGCCTTGGCGGGCGTTTCCGCATATTGCCCGCCATGGCGTTCGACCCAGTCATGGGCCTTGGAAGCTGTGCGATTGAAAACGGTAACCTCATGGCCGGCCTTCAGGAGATGCCCGGCCATGGGGGCGCCCATCACACCCAGCCCGATAAATGCGATTTTTGCCATTGGAAACTGCCCGAAATTTCTGTTGAGGAGGACCCATAGGATGTGTTTGCCGGAGACGCCAGATAGGGTAGGGCGGGCGGATTATGGCCACAGCAGCACAAACCGCAACCGATTCGACCCTGATGCTGGAAAGCGTTCGCGCAGCGCATGAGCGAATTGCCGACGCGATCGTGCGAACCCCGACGCTGAAGAGCATCACCCTGTCGGAAATGACGGGCGCGGATGTCTGGCTGAAATTCGACAATCTCCAGTTCACCGCATCGTTCAAGGAGCGCGGCGCCCTGAATGCGATGCTGATGCTGGACGAAGATGTGCGCAAACGCGGCGTGATTGCCGCGTCGGCAGGCAACCATTCCCAAGGCGTCGCCTATCATGGTGCGCGGCTCGGCATCCCCGTAACCATCGTCATGCCCCAGCATACGCCGACGGTAAAAGTGCAGCAGACCGAGGGCCACGGCGCGACGGTAGTGCTGCATGGCGAACGGTTCGACGATGCCCAGGCCCATGCCTATGAGCTGGCGGCGGAACGCGAATTGACCTTCGTCCATCCTTTCGACGACCCGGATATCGCGGCGGGGCAGGGCACGGCGGCGCTCGAGATGTTGGCGGATGTTCCCGAGATCGATACGCTGATCGTACCGATCGGCGGCGGCGGCCTGATCTCGGGCATGGGCGTGGCGGCAAAAGGCATCAAGCCCGATCTCGAACTGGTCGGCGTAGAAGCGGAACTTTATCCGTCAACCTATTCGAAACTGAAAGGCCTGAATCTCCCCTGCGAAGGCGATACGCTTGCCGAGGGTATTGCCGTGAAGGAGCCGGGCAAGTTCACGCTTGAGGTGATCCGGAAAATTGTCGACGAAATCGTCCTGGTGTCCGAACGCGATCTGGAACGGGCGGTTTCGCTGCTGTTGCAGATCGAAAAGACGGTGGTCGAGGGGGCGGGCGCCGCCGGCCTGGCAGCGATGCTCGGTCATCCGGAGCGCTTCAGGGGCCGCAAGGTCGGGCTGATCCTGTGCGGCGGCAATATCGATACCCGATTGCTTGCCAATGTCTTGCTCCGCGATCTGGCGCGGGACGGAAGGCTAGCGCGCCTGCGCATCCGGCTCAAGGATCGGCCGGGCGCACTTTATCATGTCGCCAAGGTGTTCGACGAACAGCAGGCCAATATCATCGAGATTTATCACCAGCGGATATTCACATCGCTGCCCGCGAAAGGCCTGATCACCGACATCGAGTGCGAAACCCGCGGACGGGGCCATCTGCAACGGCTTATCGAAGCGCTCGAAGAGGCCGGGTTTGGCGTGACGCCGGTGGAATTGGCGTAATTTTGGTCAGGTTCGACCCAACGGATTCGCGCGACGATCTCGTGCCGAGAAAATACTGACAGACTAGCGCACATCCGGGTACCAGCGGTCCAGACCCTTTTTGCGTCCGAACGCCCAGTTCATCCCGCATTTCATATAGATCCAGTTGGCCTTTAACGGGCCCCATTCGGCGATTCGCCTGTCCGATGTGCGAACGATGCGCGGAACCAGCTTCACGCTGCCGATCCGGCACAGCCTCAGGCACAGGTCGACATCTTCCATGATGTTCATATCGGGATCGCAGCCATCGACGCGCAGGAAATCGGCGCGGCGGAAGAACATGGCGTGATCGCCGAACAAGAGACGCAGCCCCCGGACGAACAGGTGCGGGCGGAGCAGGATCGGTCCGTAATAGGTCTTGGCCCAGTTGTGAAAACTTGTGCCCCAGCGCGTCTTTGTGCCGGTCAGCAGCGGTGTGAAGCCGCCAAGTACGCGGCCGGGATTGGCCAGAGTGCGTTCGACAAGGGCCAGGGCATCGGCCGGCAGTTCGGTATCGGCATGGAGCACGCAAACCAGTGGTGCCTTGCATTCGGCAACGCCGCGGTTGATCTGAACCGCGCGGCCTTTTGCACCGTGCTCGACCACCCGGAAGCCCGCTGCGCGCGCAATCTCCACGGAGCGATCCCCGCTTCCGCCATCGACGACGATCACTTCGGCCGGTGCAGGATCGAGCGCGGCGATATTGGCGATGACGCCGGGCAGCGCAGCCTCTTCGTCGATCATCGGCATGACAATCGCGACTTCGCTGCGCGGCCGGGTCGTCACACGGTCAGCCATGGCCAGCGGTGCAGATCTTCCGGCCTGTCGCAATCGGCGAGTGTCTCAAGCAGGATCGGCTGGGTCTTTTTCACCTCCAGCCGCTTCAGTGTTTCCGGAAGTACGGCTTCGGTTCCCCATGCCATGTCGGTAAACAGCCTATCATGCGGTGAGGCCAGGCCGATCAGCCAGTAACCGCCATCTTCGGCCGGGCCGATCACGATCTCGGAGTTTTCAAGCGCTTCGGCAGCCTGCTGAAGGTGGGAGGTCTGCAGATCCGGGCAGTCCGCACCGACGAAGATCACGGGCGGGTTGGTACTGGCGGCACGCAGCCGGTCGCCCAGATCGCCATCGCCCTGTTCTGCATAGGCCAGATCCTCGCCAAGCCATTGCGCAAATGCGCTTCGGTCGGCTCCGGTAAAGCGGATTTCCACGGGAAGCCTGCTGTCGCGCATGGCGCGCACGGTTCGTTCGGCCAGCTTTTTGTGGATTGCCGCCGCGCCTGCCTTTCCCAATGCGGGGATCAGCCTGGTCTTCGCTTCGCCCGCCTCGGGATAGCGTGTGAACAGAACAAGGCGGGGCACTGGCATGGGTTTGTCTTACTGGGTCCATGCGCATTGGCCAAAGATAAGATTTGATCAATTGCCTATGTCGAACGCATTCACCGTGTGATCGTCGATTGTCGACCGTCTATCGATCGAGCCTGTCCCTGCCTCGACCCGCTGCTACGCCAAGCGAGGGGAAAAGAGGATATTACCATGTACAAACTGAGCGCAAATCTGGTTGGGGCAGTCGCCGCATGTATATTGGTTCCGCCGGCTGAGGCACAGACGCAGCCTGTACCACCGATAATCTATCAGCCCGACCCCGATTCGCCAATTGGCGTGCGAAATCCGGCTGCGCCAGAACAATCGCAGCAGCTCGATTTTCTGATAGGGGACTGGGAGGTCGCTCTCACCCTGCATCCGCCGGACAGAGACAGTATTTCCTATCAGGCGCGCTGGCACAATCATTGGGTCGTGGATGGATATGTTGTCATGCAGGAA
>JBPOET010000040.1:0-9788 GCA_051251675.1 Parasphingopyxis sp.
GAGATCAGCGACGTGAATCTGGGGCTTTTCGGTTCGCTGGCGTTCAATGCGCTGGAGCTGATCCGCTATTCGGAACTGAGGATCGAATTCGACGGTGCGATCGACGGCGAGATGGTCACCAATATCAGTTTTACCGGCGTTTCCCCGAATCTGGACCGCGAGGGTCAGGGCCTAATTGTCGGCGGTTTTACGCGGGAACTGGCCGAAATACCCATTCGTTTCAATATCCGGATGAACGCGCCGTTCAACCAGATGCTGTATTCCTTCCGCCTGCTCGACGACCCCGGTTTTCTCGTCAATCAGGCCATTCGTGCCCGCATAAACCGAATACAGGCCGAACAGGATGTTCAGGCCACTGAAAGCGAAGATCTGCCATGAAGACTGCCATATTGACGTTGAAGGAGCGCAATGCGACCCATGGATGGATGAACTGGGCACCCCTTTTGATCGCAGCAGCCTGCGCTGTGTTTACAAGCGGTTGTGTTCAGGTTTCCGCCCCGGTGGAACCCATTGTGATCGAATTGAATATTAGTGTGCAACAGACTGTCGACGTGAACTTGCAGGAAGATGTCGAGAATCTGATCGAAAATAACCCGGAGCTGTTTCCAGAATGACCAAGCGTAACAAAAGCCTCGCCGCCATTTTTGCCACAGCCGCCATTGTCGGTGGCCTTGCAACTATGGCCCCAGCCCAGAACAGCGCTGTGAGCCAGGCGATTTCGCAAGGAATCGTGGGCGAAACGGCCTCGGGCTATCTCGGTTTCGCGCAGACTCCATCGGCTGAGCTGCGCGCCCAGGTCGACGCCATCAACCTTGGCCGCCGCTCGGCCTTTTCCGATCTCGCCCAGCAGCGCGGCACGACGCGCCAGCAGGTTGCCGAGGAAACCGCATGCAATCGCTTGTCGAGCGTCAATCCAGGCCAGGTCTACCAGCTGCGCGACGGTGTCTGGCGCACGCGCGGCGCTGCGCCGATCCCGACACCCGATTATTGCTAGTCAGGCCTAGCCGCCGGGCAGGGCGAAACTTTCACGATATTCGCGCTTCAGGGCGGCGATCATTTCCGCGGTTACCGGAACGTCGACATCGAACGAGCCGACGGCATAGGGCCCCGCGATATAAGGCGGTACGCGCACCCGAAACCGCGTGAATGGCGCTCCATCTCTGCCCATCGGCGCAATCGCGACCTGATCGAGCTGCGGGCAATCGGCCCAGAAATCGCCGTCGGGCATATCGCCCATCCGCTCCCTTTGCTGGGCGCGGAGCGCGGTGCAGAAAGGGCCGTCTATCAGGGAGAGACCGAAATAGCGGTTGTCGAACAGGCCGAGAATCCCGATCGGGCGGTCGTTCGCCGCATCCCAGATCAGCGCGTCGAATGCGGTATTGCCGTGCGCACCGCCGGTATAGCTGAAGGTTTCGCTGCCCAGCCCGACAAGAGCGTCCGTGCGCCCCGTGACTGTCCATTGCTGGCTGTGCTGATACGCGCTCGCTGCGGCGGATCGCAATTCCGCCAGCTCCGCGCGTCCCCGGTCATACTCGGACTGGGCCTGATCGCGCAGCGATTCGAGCTGGTTGCGCAAGCGCGGCGTGGAATCAGGCAATGGCGGAATCGTGAAGGCGAAGCCGCCGTCTTCCGCCTCTGCCTGCTGGGCGAAACCGGTCGTGGTGGGAAGGGCTGTCGCTGCGGTTGCTATCGCCAGGCTTGTCGCCCACGCGCCGAGAACGGAGCCTCTTGAGCGGTTGGTTTGCGCCTTCATAACCATTCTCCCCGGAGAATTTTCGATGCCGTCGACAGTCGCCGATTTAGCCCACGCAAACAATCCCCAAATGCCATGCCGCACTGCATCATATGCGGTTGACTTGAATAGGGCCGCTCACTAAACGGGCCGTGCCTTGGCGGGGTCGATCGCCTCCATGCGCGCGTCCGGCGTTATTTGGCCAATAGGAGCAAGCATGGCGGAGAAAGAAACCGCACAGGATCCCTTCGTCGCGGAAGATTCGCGGCTTGAGTCGCTCGAAGAGCGATTGCAGGCCGCACAACGCGCAGAAGAGATACGGTCGGGCAAGCGCAACAAGGTTCCCGCCAAGGGCTATTCCCAGGGGAACCGCGTGCTTGCCGAAATGATCGGGGGTCCTGTTGGTGGGGGTGTGATCGGCTGGTTGCTAGACCTGTGGTTCAACACCTTCCCATGGCTGATGCTGGCGATGATGTTCCTTGGGTTCGCTGTCGGCATCAGGAATGTGTTTCGAATTGCCAAAGAGCGCCCGGAATGATCGTGCTATATGATCTTGGGCGCTTTTTGACGGAATGAACGGGATGTTTGAGCGTGGCTGAAGGCGGCGAAATCGATCCGATGCACCAGTTTCAGGTGGAGCCGCTTGTCGGCGCCTGGGATCCAGCTGGCGGAAGCATCGTGTTCACCAACTCCACCATGTGGATGCTGATTGCGCTGGCCGCGATCTGGCTGTTCATGTGGGGCGGTATGAAGCGCGAACTGGTCCCTGGCCGTTGGCAGCTCGCCGTTGAAGGCCTGACTGGCTTCATTAACAATATGGTTTCGACCAGCATCGGGCCGAAGGGAAAGAAATATATTCCCTTCGTGTTCACGATCTTCATGTTCATCCTGTTTGCCAATATGCTGGGCCTGGTGCCGATTGGCGTCGTGGGTGGCCATCCTTTTACGGTAACGAGCCATTTCGTGATCACCGGTACGATGGCGGTCATGAGCTTCTCGATCGTGCTCGCGGTCGGATTCTGGAAGCATAAGCTGAAATTTTTCACGCTGTTCATCCCGCATGGCACGCCGCTGCCCATGGTTCCGCTGATCTTCATGATCGAGCTGATCTCTTTCATGGTTCGCCCGTTCAGCCTCGCGCTGCGACTGTTTATCGCGATGACAGCCGGCCATATCCTTCTCAAAGTCTTTGGCAGCTTCATCGTCCAGGGCATGAACGCCGGTGCGGAATATGGCCTGCTGGTCAGCCTGCCGAGCTTCCTCCTGATTGTGTTCATCAGTGCGCTCGAGCTGCTGGTGTGCGCCATTCAGGCCTATGTGTTCGCGCTGCTGACGACGCTTTACATCAACGATGCGGAAAACCTGCATTGATCCTTATTCCAACCCTTACATAGATACGACAGAAGGAGTTAATTCCATGGAACTTGAAGCTGCAAAAATGATCGGTGCCGGTCTTGCTGCAATCGGTGTTGGCGCTGCCGCCACCGGTGTGGGCAACGTGTTCGGATCGTTCCTTGAAGGCGCACTGCGCAACCCGGCCGCCGCCGATGCCGAACAGGGCCGCCTGTTCATTGGCTTCGCCGCTGCCGAGCTGCTCGGTCTGATCGCCTTCACCGTAGCCATCCTGATCCTCTTCGTATTCTAGTCTGATCCGGCGCTGCCTTTCGGGCGGCGCCTGTTCGGTTTAGAGTTGAAGACAAGCGATAGGATTTCGGTCTCATGCCACAAATAGATCAGGTCATGATCAGCTACGCGTCACAGATTGTGTCGCTGCTCGTCGTGCTCGCCATCATCTATTTCGGTATCGCCAAGGCGATGCTGCCCAAAGTGCAAAATACGATCGACGCGCGCGCGAAGCGCGTGACAGACGATCTCGCAGCTGCCGAGGCTGCGCATCAGCGGGCTGACGAGATCGAGGAAACCTATCGTAACCAGATGAACGACGCGCGGTCGGACGCCAATGGCGTGACGAGCGAGGCAAAGGCGAACGCCGCTGCCGAAAATGACAAGCGCGTCGCGGCCGCCGATGAGAAACTTGATGCCAAGCTCGCCGAAGCCGAAGTTGTGCTGGCGACGGCGCGCACTGCCGCGCTGGCAGAGATTGAAAATGTCGCCGTGGAGGCGACACAGGAGATCGTGGCCAAAGTTTCCGGCGGTAAGGTCGCAAAGGCGGATGCCAGAAAAGCCGTAAAAGAGGTGATGGCCAATGGCTGAAGCTAACCCGGAGCTGGAACAGGAACTTTCGAACGAAGTTCATGACGATATGGGGCTGCCCGCTACGGAGGCCCATACCGAAGAGGCTGGGCATGCCGAGCCGACGGCCCTGTTCCTCGATGCCAATGGCTGGGTAGCGATGGCGATGATCTTCGTCATCGCCGTGATGTTGTGGAAGAAGGTTCCGTCGATCATCGGGGCGGCGATGGACAAGCGCATCGACGCCATCCGTGCGGAAATCGACGAAGCTTCGAAGCTGCGTTCCGAAGCCGAAGCGATCAAGGCTGAATATGAAGCCAAAACGGCCAATGCCGACAAGGAAGCCGCCGCGATGCTCGACCGGGCCCGCGAAGAGGCCGATGGCATCGTCGCTCAGGCGCATGCCGATGCCGACGCGCTGATCGAACGTCGCAGCCGTCTTGCGGAAGACAAGATCGCCGCTGCCGAACGCAGTGCTATAGCCGAGGTGCGCGCCAAGGCTGCAAGCGCCGCAACGGCTGCCGCGGCAGCGCTGATCCAACAGAAGCATGACGCCGATGCGGACAAGGCGCTGATCGACAGTACGATCTCCGGCATGGATGTGCGCCTCAACTAGGCTGCTCGATTACCCGAAAATCCTGGTCGCCCGTACGGATCATCCGGTAACGGAGCGATCCTGCGATCGTCAGGATTTCGGTTCAATAATCAGATAGACGCCGGTTTCCATGCCGATATTGACCGCTTCGTGCCAGTCGACCCCGTCGCTCCACCAGGCGGTGCCGGCTTCCAACATGCGCTCTTCCGTGCCGTCGGCATCGGTAATCCGCATGGTGCTGCCTTCCAGGATATAGCCCCAATGCGGCGGATGGAAATGGCGCTCATGGCCGATACCGGGCGGAAATGTACAGCGCCCGACGCGCATATCGTCATTCTCGTATAGCAGCTCGCACACTTCCTCACCCTGCCATCCCGCGTCGAATGCTGTTGGCAGCTCCTCGACATTTTGCGCGGAAAGTGGCGCGGCATAGCCCAGGGCGGCGAGGAAAAGTGGTGCAAAACGGAATATCTTCGCATTCGGATATGCAGGCATGTCGTTCGTTCCTTCAGGGCAAGGACCTGCTGGTAGGGGTTTGTTCAGTGGCGGACAATGCGGTTCACGCCCAAGCCAGGGCCATTGGGGAATCGGATTGCAGTTTGCGACCGGGTCGCCAAATCCCTAAATCCCTCCTGTGAACGATCAACCCAATGCCCCCGACCGGTTCAATGAGGACAAGGCCACCTTCACGGTCAAGGGCAGCGATATGCCCGATCTCGACGCTGGCGTGGCGGCAATTCGCGATGTCGTGAAAACACTGCCCGCCCGCCCCGGCGTCTACCGTATGCTCGATGCGCGGAGCGATGTGCTCTATGTGGGCAAGGCCGCCAGCCTGAAATCGCGCGTGCCAAACTATATGCAGATCCAGCAGCTGCCGAGGCGGCTCCAGCGGATGGTCGCACAGACCCGGGCGATGACGATCGTGACGACCGAGACCGAGGCCGAAGCGCTGCTGCTCGAGGCACAGCTGATCAAACGCTACCGCCCGCCGTACAACGTGCTGTTGCGTGACGACAAAAGCTTTCCCTTCATTTTGCTGCGCGAAGATCATGATTTTCCGCGGATCATGAAGCATCGCGGCGCGCGGCGCGCCAAGGGGCAGTATTTCGGGCCCTTCGCCAGTGCGGGATCCGTCAACCAGACGATTAATGCGCTGCAGAAGATGTTCCTGCTCAGAAACTGCACGGACAGTTTTTTCAGCAATCGGGACAGGCCGTGCCTGCTCTACCAGATCCGCCGCTGTTCGGCGCCGTGTGTGGGGCGGATCAACGACGAGGATTATGGCGAGCTCGTTGAAGATGCGAAAAGCTTCCTCTCAGGCAAGAGCACCTCTGTGCAGAAGAAGCTCGGCGCGCAGATGGAGAAAGCGTCCGCCAATCTCGATTTCGAGATGGCGGCAGTATACCGGGACCGGTTGAAGGCGCTGACCTTCATTCAGGGCAGTCAGGCGATAACGGCGCAGGGGGTGTCGGACGCCGATGTTTTCGCGCTGGCGAGCAAGGCGGGAACGGTCGGTATCCAGGCCTTCTTCATTCGTGGCGGCCAGAATTGGGGCCATCGCAGCTTCTTTCCGGCGCACACCAAGGACGTTCCCGAGGAAGAAGCGCTGCAGGCCTTTCTCATGCAGTTCTACGAAGAGGTCCCGCCACCCAAGCTTGTGCTGATCGACCGGGAGTTGCCGGATGCCGCGCTTCTGGCGGAAGCCCTGGCCGAGCGTGCGGGCCGCAAGGTGAGGCTCAAGATCCCGCAGCGAGGGGACCAGCGAAAATTGCTTGAGCAGGCGACACGCAATGCGGCCGAGGCGCTCGAACGCCGACTGGCGGAGTCCTCGAGCCAGGCGAAGGTGATGCGCGAACTGGCCGAGCTGTTCGAGCTGGACGATGTCCCCGACCGCATCGAGATATACGATAACAGCCACGTTTCCGGGACCAATGCTGTGGGTGCGATGGTGGTCGCAGGGCCGGAAGGGTATCGCAAATCCAGTTATCGGAAATTCAACATCAAACGGCCTGAAACTACGCCGGGCGATGATTTTGCGATGATGCGCGAAGTGTTCGAACGGCGCTTTGCGCGCGCTCAAAAGGAGGATCCTGAACGACGCAAGGGCGAATGGCCCGATCTTGTGCTGATCGATGGCGGCAAGGGGCAGGTCAGCGCGGCGGCGAATACGCTGGAGGAGATGGGGATTGGCGATGTTGCGCTGATCGGTATCTCCAAGGGGCCGGATCGCAATGCGGGGCGCGAGCATTTCCACTTTCCCGACGGGAGGGAAGAATCGCTGCCGCCGAACAGCGCCCTGATGTTCTACCTCCAGCGCCTGCGCGACGAGGCCCATCGTTTTGCCATTGGTGCACACCGGCAGAAACGGGCCAAGGCGATGGGCACGAGTCCCCTCGATCAGGTTCCCGGTATCGGTCCGGCGCGCAAACGGGCCTTACTCCTTCATTTCGGCACGGCGCGCGCCGTGAAATCGGCGGGGCTGGAAGACATTATGCGTGTGCCCGGAGTTTCAAAAGCGATGGCCCAGGCAATTTATGACCATTTTCATGCCGGCGGTTAAGAGGCCGGTTCGGGTCCTGTCGGGGTGAGGCCGTCCTGGGCGGAGCCGAAATAATAATAGGCGGCAAAGGCGAACAGGCCGATCGATATGAAGAGTTCGCGGAACTCTGTGGCGTCGGGCAGATCCAGCATATTCGGTCCAAGATAGAGTATCAGGATCTGGCCGACGGCAATCAGCGCCGCGATGCCGGCAAACAGTATGGCTTCGGCCTTCCTGCCATGTCGGCGCGCGCTCAGTGCGAATATCAGCATGGCTAACAGGGTAATGAAGGTCAGCATCTGGATCGGCACGAGGCTCCAGTGACCGTAGCTGAAGATAACCATTGGCGCGCTGAGCGCTGCGATGGCGCGGTTGGGAAAGAAATCCGACAAATGGGACGCGGGTTTCCAGTGGCGCAGTGCCGGCCAGGCCAGCGGCAGGACGATCAGGAACAGCCCGGTACCGAAATAATAGGCGAGCTCCGAAATATCGGTGTGGATATTGTGGAAATTAAATTCGCTTTGCCAGTTGCGGGCGGCAATAGTGTCGGGCGTCTCGAAACCGAAAATGCGCTGGCCCCAGGAAATTTCCTCCATGCCGATCAGGAAATACAGTCCAGCGAATCCGGCGGGGATGAGAAGGCCGGCAAGGATCGCACCGAAACCGCCGAACGGCTCCCTTGCGCGATGCAGAACCGCGAGCGCAAGGAAGGCGGCTCCGACCAGAATGAACAATGCCGACACCCATTCGAGGATATTGTCTTCGCGTGCGAACCAATGGAACAATGGTGGATTCCAGGCGAGTATCGCGATCGCAATGACCGCCATGGTTGCGGTAAGTGCACCGTTGCGAATTTCCGTCGGATCAAGGGCCGCCACGCCATTGGCGCCGCCGCTAAGCCAGCGCCGGGCAAGCACCGCGGTCAGGAATGCAGACAGCAGCATCGAGAACAACATTCTCGCGAAATGATAATTCGAAAACTCGGCCGGTTCTTCCCGCGCCGGATGCCAGCCAAAAGCGCTGAGCTCGTAGATTGAGATAGCGCCCATGCCAATCAGGGCCGCAGAAGCGGCCACGAGGATTGCCATGTGCATGGCTGTCGCGTCTGGTTTGGTGTCGAACATCGGCCGAGAGTAGCCACTGATGGTAAAAAATGCCCTAAATGAAGGGTTATGCGAGCCTTCTACCCCTTGCGCCGAAAAAAGGGGCGGAGCAGCGTTGCCAATATCCGGCCGCGCACGAACAGCAAATCCTGGATTTCCGGGCCCGGTTTGGCGCCCATTTCGGTCTTGTAGCCGGCATCTCCCGCGCCCCAGCTAACGGTATCGATGCCGCGCTGGGCGGCAAATGCAAAATCCTTGTAAAGCAGTAGCTTGCCCGGCCCGAACTTCGAATAGCCATCGTCGTAATTATTGGCGATGTAATAGCGGCAATTCTCGATCTCCAGTCCGAAGCTGAAGGCGATAGGTTTGTCGCCCACCGTCATGAGGCTTGCGAACAGGCGCTGCGACAGCACTGGATCGGCAATCATCTTTTCCCAGACGGTTCGGCTTTTGGGGTCGAGGAACTTTGTATCGCCGCCGCCCTCGAGATTGGCGAGCCAGCTTCTGGCTTCGACTGTGGCCATGGCGTCCATGTACGCCTCGTCAATCTCCGGGCCAATCAGGAAATGATACTTCACCTCTCCATCCGCCGAGAGTTTGCGTTCACGCGCGCGGTTCTTGCGAGCCGTGGATCCCTTGGGCCATGGCCCCGCGGCGCGAAGGGCGGCGAGATCGAGTTCGTAGCAGGTGGCCAGCGGTTTTTCGATAACCTGCCAGCCATTTGCACGGGCAAGCGAGACAAGGCGGGAGCGCACCGGATCGTCCGAATAGACGGGTCCGAAGCGGAATATCCGGCCGATTGCCCGCCGCATCGCATTGCTACCGAGCGCCAGGCCCAACTCCGCATCGCTCATGTCGCTGGCCACGGGAAAGCTGCGAAACGGCCAGTAGCTGCCTGGTATTTCACTGATCCGAAACGGCCCTATAGAGCGCGCGGTAAGCGGAATTGCCACAATCGGCGTTCCATCCGGGCGGCGAACGCCTGCGATTTCATGAGACTGTTCGGTTGCGCCAAACCAGCCTGATGTGAGAAAGGCCTGTGCCGGATGCGCGGCGGCCGTCACCGCATCAAGATCGGATGCGGCGAAGGGGACGACATCGATTGCCGGCAGTTCGCTATCAATGGCTGCGAGAATATTCAGGCTGAGCCGCTCCCTCGTCACGCTGAAACATAGCCATTGTCTAGGCGCGCATGCTTAAGATCGGGTTTATCCGGTCGATGACGCGCGGAAATTTGCGGATGTTTACGAATATTTTCAGCCTTCGGCTTATGGCGGCCCCATGGGAACGCGGACCCTTCTGACTATCGATACCGAGCTGACATGGCGCCATCACATCGCCGGGTCGGGCTGGGAGGAGAATTATGCGCGCAGCGTGGAGCCTGCGGGGGTAGGCCTCGGCTATCAACTGGCCCAGCTGGACCGCCACGGGCTCAAGGCCTGCTTCTTCGTGGATCCGATGCCGGCGCTGCTATTCGGTATCGATCCCGTGCGCCGGATGGTTGAGACCATTGTCAGCGCAGGGCAGGAGGTGCAGCTGCATATCCATCCGATGTGGGAACAGGCGCGGATTGACGGGACAGTAGCGGACGGAACTGTGTTCGAACTGATCGATCACTCCTTTGAC
>JBPOET010000400.1:0-2325 GCA_051251675.1 Parasphingopyxis sp.
GGGTGAGCCCGACCCGCGCCGATGTTTCGGGTTCCTCCACGGTTACCGCCCTGAATTCGCGGCCCAATGGCGCACGCTGCATGGACGTGACGGATGTTGTGATCGTCAGCGGCGAAGAGACGCGCATATCCAAACGCATGTGCCGCGGTCCGGGCGAATCGCGGTACACATTGGCGGCCTAGGGCCACCCCGCATCGCGATGCTAATCCGCCCATTCGAGACCGCGGACAGGAAGGCATTTGCCGCCCTCAATCTCGCCTGGATTGAAGAGGGTTTTACGGTCGAACAGTCCGATCGCGAACAGCTGAACGATCCGGAAAAGGCGATTATCGCCCGGGGCGGCCGAATCATCATCGCCGAAATCGACGGCGAGGTTTGCGGGTGCGGCGCCGTTCTGCCTGCCCATATCCAGCCATTTGCGGGCAAATATTATGTCGAGATCGTCAAAATGGCGACAAAAGCCGGAATGCGCGGCCATGGCATTGGCGGAGCGGTGATGGCGCGGCTGATAGACGAGGCGCGCGCCATGAATGCCGACGGCATCTGGATCGAAACAGCCGAAAAACTGACGGCAGCCAACCGCCTGTACCGGTCATCCGGCTTTCGGGAGCTCGCCAGCGACGAATTCTGGCCGACGCCCTATAGCCGCTGCAACACACAGCTGCTGCTGGATTTCTAGTCCGGCTTTTTCGCCACCCCGACCAAAGCCGGCCGGAGCAGGCGGTCCTTGATCATGTAGCCGCGCTGCATCTGCTGGACGACCACGCCAGGCTCCGCCTCGTCGCTCGGAATCTCGACCATGGCCTGATGCCTGTTCGGGTCAAGTTCCTCGCCAACCGCCTCGATCGGGGCGATACCGTGCTTGCCGAAAACCGTTTCCAGTTCGCGGCCAGTGGCCTCCAGCCCGGCGACCAGGCCTTTGAATTTCTCATCGTCACGCAATTCCTGCGGGATCGCGTCCAAGGCCCGTTCAAGATTGTCGGCTACCGAAAGGATATCGCGGGAGAAGCCGGTCGCGGCATAGGTGCTGGCATTCTGCTTTTCCTGCTCAAGCCGCCGCCGCGTGTTCTGTTCCTCGGCTTTCGCGTACAGAATATCCTGCTTCGCCGCGGCAAGCTCTTCTTCCAGCGCGGCTATCCGGTCGGCATCCGAAACCTGCTCGCTGTCCTCATCGTCCAGCATGCTCTCCGGAACGCCGGCCAGCTCAGCCTCGGCCTCTTCAGACAGGTTTTCATTATCCATGTTTTCGTTTTTCTCGCCGTCCATTTTTGTCATTCAGCTCACTAGTTTCGAAAGAGTTTTTGCGGTGAAGTCCACCATGGGAACGACGCGCGCGTAGTTCAAGCGCGTCGGGCCAATAACACCGACCACGCCCACGACCTGACCGTCCCCGTCATGATAGGGCGCGGCAATAACCGAAGAGCCGGAAAGGGAGAACAGTTTATTCTCCGATCCGATAAATATCTTGGTTGCCCGGGCATCGCGGGCATGATCGAGCAACTGCGCGATTTCTTCTTTGCCCTCCAGTTCGCCAAGCAGCAGACGCACCCGCTCGAGATCGGCCGCAGCGGTTTCATCGAGCAGGTTCGCCTGGCCTCGTACGATCAGCACCGGGCGCGCCGCATTGTCGCGAGACCAGGTCGCCAACCCGCGGGCAATCAGGTCCTGCGCAGCGGCGTCCAGCGCCGCCTGCCCGTGTCCGATTTCGTCCTGCAGCCGGGCCCTGGCCTGTTCGAGCGTCAGCCCGGAGAGACGCTGGCTGATATAGTTCGCCGCCTCGGTGAGGGTTGAAGCGGGCACGGGATGCGGAAGATCGACGATCCGGTTTTCCACCGTCCCATCGCTGCCGACCAGCACCGCAAGCGCGCGTTGCTCGGAAAGAGAGACAAAGCCGAATTGGTTGAGCACCGGCTCGCGCTTCGAGACATGGACGATACCCGCGCAGGCGGAAAGGCCCGACAAAGCGGCCGTCGTATTCGCCACGGCTTCCTCCACCGGGCCGTCCGCCTTGCTTTGGGATTCGATGGCCTGTTGCTCCGCCACAGTCAGCCGACCGGCCTGCATCATCCCGTCGACAAACAGGCGAAGGCCGGTTTCCGTCGGCATGCGTCCGGCGCTCGTGTGCGGCGCAGCAAGTAGACTGAGTTCTTCAAGATCCTGCATGACGTTGCGGATCGACGCCGGCGAAAGGCTGAGCCCGGACATTTTGGAAATAGTCCGCGATCCGACCGGCTCGCCATTTTCCAGATAGGACTCGACAACCGTGCGAAATACATCGCGCGCGCGTTCGGACAGTTCGTTGACGTTCGGACCAGACATGAAGGG
>JBPOET010000401.1:0-2312 GCA_051251675.1 Parasphingopyxis sp.
ACCAGCCGCAGCACCCCGATTTGACAATCAACGCCACCATTTCGGGCCATTGCATGACATGGCCCTGTTTCCAGCAAGGCTGGCGGCCCTGGCTGACCTCGACAATCGCGCTGCCAAGGGCAAAGCGATCGCCGATACAGACGCCATCCTCGATCAGCCCGGCAACGGAGATATTCTCGCCGAACGCCCCTGCAGAGGAAAGCATCGGATGGTCCGGCTTCAGCGTCCGCCAAAAGGCATAATGATCCCGCGGATAATGGTGCAGCGCCATATCCGGCCCGCCATGAACCCGGCGATCGGCCTGCTCGTCTCCTGCCAACCCCAGCGAACCGATCTCGGCCGCCCCGACAACAGGAGTCTTTCCGATCGCGCTCTTTTCTTCGCCCCTGATTGGAAAGGCCCTGCCCGAAAGCAGGGCGTCAACCGTGAGAGCGTCCATCGGCGCTAGCGCGTGGCGTTATATTCGAGCTGGTCTGGTTCGAGCTGGAAACCGATCAACAGTTCGAAGGTGATGGCGTCGACCGCCGCCCGAACCGCCGGATCGGCCAGCGGATCGAGCGCGGCATCCACATCGCCCGGGCGGCGACGACGGGTGATCCGCTCTTCCATATCCGGCGCCAAAGTCAGCGCGGCGCGAGAAATCTGCGTCGTTGCCTGCCCGGTCGTGCTGGTCCGCAACTGGCCATCGGCAAAGTTCAGGCCCACCCGGCCGATCTCCTTGGAGACGATCTGGCCATTGCCGCGCAACACCGTCGCGAAATAGGGCAGCACAATCTGCCTTGCGCCGCTGGGATTCGTGCGGCGTGCCTGGACCTCGAAGGTGGCGACGGTCTGAACCGCCCCGGCAACATCGGAACAGCTGTTGCGGATATTGGTGATAACCGCCGTTGCATCGATCGCGCTGGCCTCCCGGCTCGAACGCGGGCTGAACAGCGTGATCTCATTGGTATGGACCGGCGTCGCGACAGCCGGACAGGCCGTCCGGTTTACCAGCAGGCCGATTCCGGATTCCGATGCCGAGATAACATCGCGCCGCCCGCAGGAAGCGAGTGCCAGCCCGATAGCGGCGACCAAAATGATATTTCCATATTTCCGCACAAACGAAATCCTTACTCTATTTTTTGGCATCTCAAGACCGATGCCCGAATACGCTGCCCCCTCATAGGAAGCGGCTTCCGTCGCTGCAAGCAATCGCGTAAGAGCCCGGTCATGAACGACACCAAAACCGCCCTGACACTGTTGATCACCGCTCCGCGCGGATTTTGCGCAGGCGTCGACCGGGCGATCCGTATCGTCGAACTGGCGATCGAAAAATACGGCGCGCCTGTCTATGTCAGGCACGAGATTGTCCACAACCGCTATGTCGTTGATACGCTGAAAGAAAAAGGCGCGATTTTCGTGGAGGAGCTAAACGAAGTGCCGGATGGCGTCCCGGTCGTTTTTTCGGCTCATGGCGTCCCCAAGGCAGTTCCGGCAAAGGCGGAAGAGCGCGGCCTGGAATATCTCGACGCCACCTGCCCGCTTGTTTCCAAGGTCCATCGTCAGGCGGAACGCCTGGTCGGCCAGGGCCGGCACATCCTGTTCATCGGCCATCGCGACCATCCCGAAGTGGTCGGCACGTTCGGACAGGTCCCTCCCGGCGCGATGACGCTTATCGAAACGCGCAGCGATGCTGAAACTGTCGAACCGCCCGATGCGGGCAATCTGGGCTTCCTGACCCAGACCACACTCTCGGTCGATGACACGCGCGACATCATTGAGGTGCTGAACCGGCGCTTTCCCGAGATCACCGCGCCGCGTAGCGAGGATATCTGCTATGCGACGTCCAACCGGCAGGAAGCGGTCAAGGCCATCGCTTCACAATGCGATTTCATGCTGGTGATAGGCGCTCCGAACAGCTCCAATTCCCTTCGCCTGGTGGAAGTGGCCGAGCGGCAGGGCACGGCTGCCAGACTGATCCAGCGCGCAACGGACATCGATTTCGACTGGCTTGAGAATGTCCGGACGCTGGGGATCACGGCCGGCGCTTCGGCGCCTGAAATTCTCGTTCGGGAGGTTGTCGAGATGTTGACGAAGCGCTTCGACGTCACCGAGCGAGAAGTGGAAACGACGCGCGAGAAGATGCTGTTCAAACTGCCTCGCGGCCTCGAAGCGGCCTAACTCCCATGGCTGTTTATACCCAGGTCTCGGCAGAGCGCATCGCCGCATTGCTGTCCCGTTACGACGTCGGGACGCTGGTTTCCGCCAAAGGCATCGCCGAGGGAGTGGAGAACAGCAACTGTCTGCTCGAGACGGACCGGGACCGCTTCATT
>JBPOET010000402.1:0-2311 GCA_051251675.1 Parasphingopyxis sp.
CTCTCCATCTTCGGCGATTTTCACTTCGGTATTTTTGAGCGGCGGGCCGACGGTGTCCATCTTGAGCCCTGTTTTGGGCCGGTTGCAGGATATGACGGGGCCGGATTCCGTCTGTCCATAACCCTGCAGCAGGGTCATCCCCAGGGAATGGAAGAAGATGCCGATTTCGGGATTGAGCGGCGCGCCGCCGGAAACCATCGCTTTCAGCCGGCCTCCGAAGCGTTTGCGGATCTTCGGGCGCAGGATGACATTCAGCAGGGCGTCCATCGGTCTGTCCCTGAAGGGAACCGTACCCGCATAATCCTTCTCGCCGATATCGAGCGCTTTTTTGAGCATGTAGTTGGGAAGCTTGCCTTGAGTCTCGATCATCTTGAGCAGCCGCGTGCGCAGGACCTCGAAAAGCCGTGGCACAACAACCATGATGGTGGGCCGGGTTTCGAGAATGTCGGCGGCCAGCTTGTCGAGCCCGCGCGAATAATAGATTTCGCCGCCCAGGCCGATCGGGAAGAACTGCCCGCCGCTATGTTCATAGGCATGGGACAGCGGCAGGAAGGAGAGGAACACCTCGTCTTTCCAGCCGAAATCTTCCGAGATAACGCTGACGCAACCTTCGACATTGTGCAGGATTGCGCCATGATGCTGCATCACACCGCGCGGCGCGCCGCCGGTTCCGCTGGTGTAGATGATGCAGGCGGTGTCATCGCGGGCAAAATCACAGGCTGCGGCACGCGCTTCGATATCGGGCGTCTCCGCGCCGAGCAGAGAGGCCCAGTCGTGAAACTGCACGTCGCCACCCTGGCCGACCCGCATGGGTTCGATACCGATGATGGATTTGCAGTGGGTGGTGTTGAGCGCGGCGCTGGTGACGGTCTTGGCCAGTTTCTGCGTCGAGACGATGATCGCCTTTGACCGGCTGTCTTCCAGGATGTGGGTGTGATCGCGCTCGGTGTTGGTGATGTAGGTCGGGACCGTGATGCATCCCGCCGCCATGATGCCGAGATCCGCGATGCACCATTCGGGCCGGTTTTCGGAGACCAGCATGACCCGGTCGCCGCGCTTCAGGCCCAGTCGCTCCAGCGCGTCGGCAAGCGCGCAGACCTGTTGTGCGACCGCGTTCCAGCTGATCGATTCCCAGCCGCCATGCGTTTTGCGCCAGAGAAAGGGCGCATCGCCCTTTTCGCGCACCCGCGTGAAAAACATGGTCAGGAGATTGGGAAAATGTTCGAGTTCACGCATGTTCAGATATCCTGGGGAAGGGGCTGCTGGTCAGAAGCCCGGTCCTGCTCACAGACAAGAAGGGCGCGGATTCCATCTATCGCGGCCGGCCTGGCCAAAGGGCAAGATTTCGTGCGGCAACGCGCCATGGCATATCCTCTCCGGCCGATCTGCGCCGGCGCCTCATGCTTTTAGCGGATATTGGCGCAAGTGCCAGATAGACAATCCCCGCCAGGCTCGCCTACTAACCATTGCATGATCATATCCCGCATCTCCGCCATGCTTGGCCTTATTTTCCTCACCGCCTGTGCGTCCGTACAGGCCCCATTGGCCGCATCGCAAACACCGGTCCAGAACGAAGGCAGCGAGGAGCCGTTCGTTATCGCGGCCAATCCGCTTGCCGCCCAGGCCGGTATCGAAATTCTGGAACGCGGCGGCTCCGCCGTTGACGCGGCGATCGCCGTCCAGGCGATGCTGTCGCTTGTCGAGCCGCAATCCTCGGGAATAGGCGGCGGTGCGTTTCTCCATTATTTCGACGCCGCGACTGGCGATCTGACAGTGTATGACGGCAGGGAGACCGCGCCCGCCCAGGCCAGCCGGACGATGTTCCTCGACGCGCAGGGCGCGGCCATCCCGTTCCGCGATGCCGTAGTCAGCGGCCGGGCGACCGGTGTGCCCGGCGCCGTGGCCGCGCTGGCATCCGCGCATGAGGCGCATGGCGCCCTGCCCTGGAACAGCCTGTTCGGCAGCGCCATCCGGACCGCCGATGAGGGGTTCATCGTCAGCCCGCGGCTCGGCCGGTTCCTGACGATAAATTTCCCGCAGCTCTCCGTGCCGGAAGCAGACGCCTATTTCTCGCGGCCGGACGGCACCCGCCTGCAGGTCGGGGATCGCCTGCGCAATCCCGACTATGCCGCATTTCTGGCCCGGCTTGCCGATCAGGGGCCCAGCGCATTGTATCGCGGTTCTACGGCGGCCGAAATCGTCGAGCGGACCCGCGCCGGGCCGTTGGGCGGGCGGATGACGATGGCGGACCTCGCCAATTATCGGCCGATCGAACGGCAGCCAATTTGCCGCGCCTATCGCGCCTATCGCG
>JBPOET010000403.1:0-2310 GCA_051251675.1 Parasphingopyxis sp.
ATGCGGTAGCTTTCGGTGCCCTCGGCGATCCATGCATCCCTGTCTTCCGCCGGATTGGGCAGGGCTTTGGGGTAGAAGCCGCCCTTGGCGCCGGTTGGGACGATCACGGCGTTTTTCACGAGTTGCGCTTTCATCAGGCCGAGGATTTCGGTCCGGAAATCATCTCGCCTGTCCGACCAGCGCAGGCCGCCGCGCGCAATGGGGCCGCCGCGCAGATGGATACCTTCGACGCGCGGGCTGTAGACCCAGATTTCCCGCCACGGCACGGGCGCGGGCAGACCGGGAATGCCCGAGCTGTCGAGTTTGAAAGCCAGCGCTTCATTGGCGGCCGGGGCGAATGCGTTGGTGCGCAGGCAGGCGGTCACGACCGAGCGGATTGCGCGCAGGATCGCATCGTCATCGATCGCCGCCACCTGGGTGAGCGCTGTATCGATTTTACGGTTGATTGCCCGCAGCTTCGCCTCCCGGTCTCCTTCGAAATCGGGATTGTGCAGCGTGTCGAACAGCTCGATGATGGCGCGGGTGATGTCGGGCTCGTCGCGCAAGGTTTCGACGACCGTCGCCAGGCCATAGCTCAGCCCCGTCTGGCGCAGATAGCGGAACCAGGCGCGCAGCAGCGTAACATCGCGCGGGTTCAGGCCGACCGATACGATCAGCTGGTTGAACTCGTCATTCTCGGCGCGTCCTTCCAGCACCGCCGAAAGCGCGCCCTCCTTGATGCCAGCCCGCTCGATCAGCGTGTCCAGGTCGGAGACGCCGTCCACCTCGAGCAGAAAATCGTGAATATAGCCGAGCCGGCCGCCATTCAGCGGCGTCGGAATTTCCTCGAGTACGCGAAAGCCGAAATTCTCGAGCACCGGCACCGTGTCGGACAGCGGTATGGAGGCGCCAAGCCGATAGAGTTTCAGGCGCAATTGCGTGCCGCCGTCGCCCTTGAGCCGATAGAGGCGTACGCCGCGCTGATATTCGCTCAGGCCGCGCAGCCGCAATATATCCCGCGCGGCTTCCTGAGGGCCATATTCACCGCGATATCCATTAGGGAATGCATTGGCATAGACCAGCGTGAGCCGGGCCGCGCGGGCGGAAGGCAGGCGTTCGCCCAGCTCGGCTTCGACGGCCGGAGACCAGCCGCGGACCATTTGCTCGATCTCGGTGTCCAGCGCTTCGGCGTCCGGTTCCAGAGGGTTTTCGCCGATGTCCAGCGTATAGCGGATAAAGGCGAGATCGCCGTCTCCCAGTTCGATCGCCCAGCTCGAGATCATGGACCCGGTCGCCTCTTCCAGGCGGCTGCCGATCGTCGTGCGCCGGTCGGTCGAAAGTTCGTCGCGGGGCAACCAGACAAAGGCGAACAGATGGCGCTGCATCGGGCCCTGGATGAGAAGCAGTTTGGGCCGCGGGCGGTCGGCGAGCGACATAGCCGTCAACGCGGCCTGCTTCATCGCCTCCGCGTCGAAGGAGATCAGCAGATCGTGCGGCAGGCGTGATAGCGCGTGTTCGAGCGCCTTGCCGGCATGGCTTTCCCGGTTGAAGCCGAGGTCTTTTTCCAGCGCTTCCAGGCGCTGTCGCAGAACCGGTACTTCGTTGGCCGGGGCATGGAGGGCTAAACTGGTCCACAGCCCGGCATGGATCGACAGGCTTGTCAGCTTGCCGTCTTCGTATATCGGCGTAATTGCGAGATCGAGCGGCACCCGGCGATGAACGGTGGCGAGCCGGTCCGCCTTTGACAGTAGGGGAGCCGTTCCGCCATTCTCGAAATAGCTGAACGCGGCATCGCGTGTCCGGATATTCCAGCAGGAGGGGCCAAGGGCACGGAAAATGCCGAGGCCGGCTTTCCGTTCGCCGAGCCGGTTTTCGATATAATGGCCGACCTGCGTAAAATGATGGTCCGCAAACCAGGTGAGCAAAGCGCGGCCTTCCGGATCGTCTATCGCCTCCGCATCGGCGCGCATCCTTTCCTGGAGCGCCGGCCAGTCGCGCACTGCGGCACGCACATCGAGCATAACCTGGTGGACATCGGACAGGAGTTCCAGCCGGGTGCGGGCGTCGGCCCGGTCGACTTCCAGATAGACGAAGGACTCCCGTTTCGCGTCTTCGCGGTCGGATGAATATTCGACGATCCGGTGATCGTCGTCGCGCACGACCGACATGATGGGATGCAACAGCCTGAGCACGGTAAGGCCGTGCGCGCCGACCGCGCCGGTGATCGAATCGACGATGAAGGACATGTCGTCATTGACGATGGCCATCCGCATGAAGCGGCGGCCCTTCTCGTCGGTTATCGATTCCAGCTTGATCTGCGCCATGCCGGGC
>JBPOET010000404.1:0-2298 GCA_051251675.1 Parasphingopyxis sp.
AAAGCGATCCGCACATCTTCCGAAAATTCCTTCAGCCCCATCGCGACGCCGGCCAGCGTCCCACCAGTCCCGACGGCACAGGTGAAGCCATCCACCTTGCCATCGGTTTGTTCCCAGATCTCCCGGGCCGTAGTTTTGATATGCGCACGGCGGTTCGCGATATTATCGAACTGGTTGGCCCAGAGTGCATTGTCGGTTTCCTCCGCGATCCGGCGCGACTGGTGCACGAAATGACAGGGGCTCGAATAGGGCGCGGCAGGCACCAGCACGAGCCGGGCACCAAGCGCACGCAGCGTGTCCATCTTCTCCTTGCTCTGGGTGTCGGGCATGACGATGATCGCCTTATAGCCCTTGGCATTGGCGACGAGCGCAAGCCCGATACCGGTGTTGCCTGCAGTACCTTCGACGATGGTTCCACCGGGCTTGAGCAGGCCCTGCTCTTCCGCCTCTTCGACGATGTAGAGCGCGGGCCGGTCCTTCACCGAACCGCCGGGGTTGGTGAATTCGCACTTGCCGAGAATGGTGCATCCGCTTTCCTCGGACGGACCGTTGAGACGAACAAGAGGCGTGTTGCCGATAAGCGCAAGGGAATTGGGTATAATGGTCATGTCACACGGCATACCCCATGCGGCTTTCGCGGAGCAAGCAATCTTGGCTTGGGGTGCGGATAGCCGGGGCTTCGCCAAGCGGCGAACGGAATTTCGAAGGCCGGAAGATGCGGATGCCAAACGGGCCGATATGCAACCGATCCGGCTTCATCGCCGTACCTGCCGCAATCGCCTCCGCTTCGACGCTCCGCCTCCACGGGCTATGCGATCGCTTTTTCTTCGGCCTCGAGTGCGGTTTGCTTGATCGCCTTATAGTCCAGCTTGCCGTTCGGCGCCCGTCCGATGCTCTCGACATAGACGAAACTGCGCGGGGTTTTGTAATCGGCAAGCTGGCCGTGAACCCAGTCGGCCAAGGAGGCATCGCCGGGATTTTCGGCACCCGGCATCAGTTCCACCACGGCGCAAATCCGTTCACCCCAGCGCGGGTCCGGCAAACCGGTCACCGCTACATCGCGCACGGCCTCATGACGCCGCAGCGCTTCCTCCACTTCCTCGGGGAAGATTTTTTCGCCGCCGGAATTGATGCATTGCGAGCCGCGGCCGAGAATTTCGAGCGTCCCATCCTCGTTCACCATCGCCCAATCGCCGGGCATGCTCCATCGTTCGCCGTCGATAACGGGAAAGGTTTTCGCCGATTTTTCCTCGTCCTTATAATAGCCGATCGGGCAGTAGCCGCCGACGGCGAGCATGCCTTTTTCGCCGGATCCCGGTTCGATACGGCGATGGTCTTCGGTGAAAACCGCGCATGTTTCGCCGGTCTCGAACCTGGCCGTCTCGGTTTCGCCCTGCGCATTGGTGACCGACATCCCCATGCCGAGTGCTTCGGACGAGGAATAGCTGTCGATCAGGTTGATCTGCGGCATATGGCGGATCAGGCCGAGTTTCGTCTCGCGCGTCCACATCGCGCCGGATGATGTCATCAGCAAGAGGCTGGACAGATCCCAGCGCCCCGGTTCCGCATCGAGCGCAGCCAGCAACGGCTGGGCGAAAGGTTCGCCGACGATGGTGCATCGCGTTGCCTTGTGGCCGGCCGCGATGTCGAGCATCTCCTCTGCCGAAAATTTGCCGGTTGGCAGCAGGATCACCGTTCCGCCAGAAACCAGCGCGGCAAAGGAGGTGAGCAGGCCGGTCGCATGCATCAATGGCGGCGCGATCAGCGAGCGCGATTTGATCGGTGAAGCGACGGCGCGGGGGCCTGCATCTTCAGGCCGCTCGAGCGGCGGCACGCCCAGCATGGGAACGGCGCCGAATTCACTCTTCGCCAGAAGATCGTGAAGCCGCCACATCACCCCCTTGGGCATTCCCGTCGTCCCGCCGGTATAAATCATCAGCAGGTCCTCATTGCTCCGCCCCCAGCGCGCTTCATAGGGCCGTCTGGCGGGCTCCGTCGCGACGGCCTCTTCATAGCGTACGGCCCAGTCCGGGCAGCTATCCTCATCGGCACCGATCGCGATCCAGCGCGAAACGGTACCGAGCGTCTCACGCACCTCCTCGATGATCCCCGCATAGGCGATATCGAACAGAACCGCCTTCGCATCGGCATTGTCGATCAGATAGGCGAGTTCGGACGAGGTATAACGGTAATTGATGTTGAGCGGCGTTAACCCCGCCTTGAAGGCCGCGAAATATCCGACAAGGAATTCCGCGCGATTGGGGGAATAGACGGCGACGCTTGCCCCCTGCTCCAGTC
>JBPOET010000405.1:0-2294 GCA_051251675.1 Parasphingopyxis sp.
GTGTAGACCGTCGTATCGTCCTCGGCTGCAACATCGGGGTCGAAATCGGGGCCGTCGTCGAAGGTTGCGCTATTGTCGGTCGTCGTGCCGCCGCTCTGATACGCGCTGTCGTCGAGCGCCGCGTCCGGATCGACAGTGTCGACCTGACCCGAGGCCGGTGACAGCGCCATCCCGGCCAGGCCGAGGGCCGCGACAATGGAAATCAGCGGTTTCTTGAACATCACGCATACCCCGGTACAGCTTAGCCCGACAGTTTTACGCCGCTGCCGGACTCCCGCGCAATCAAGGGCGGGACGAACGGAGTCGGTTGCGCGCCGAAATGAGTCCATTTGCCGGTTTCCCGCTGTTCGAACCGATGGTATCGGGCATTGCGACTAGTTGTTGATCGCGCTGGCCCGCATGGCTATACGCGCCGTTCGGCTGAGTCAGGACACGTGGGTGAGTGGCTGAAACCACCGGTTTGCTAAACCGGCATACGGGGATTACCCGTATCGAGGGTTCGAATCCCTCCGTGTCCGCCAGCCGACTCTATCCATGGTGGCGTTCGTTTACAGGCTTTGCGCAGCATGGCCGATCCTTGGGACTATGAGAGGCCAGATCGGGTGGCATCCGCCGCCAGCGCGGCGAACGCGCCGACTTGGCGCCGGTCGGCATCGCCCCAGCCGTCTGGCGTCAACGATTTCGGTCAATATCCGAGCGCCGGCAGAACTGATCCGACAGCCCTTGTCACTCAATCCAGCAGCTTTTTTAACGCGGCGAGCAGAGCCGGATCGTCCGGCGGCGTGTCGGGGGCGAAGCGGGCTGCGACCCGGCCGTCGCGCGAGACGAGGAACTTCTCGAAATTCCACAGGATTTCGGGCTCATCCCAGATCGGAATATCCTTGCCCGCCAGCCGTTCGCGCATGGCCTTGCCATTGGGGCTCGCCGCTTCGGGCTGCGCCGCGGTAAGCGCGGCGTAGAGGGGGTGGCGGTCCTCGCCGGCGACGCTGATCTTTGCGAACATCGGAAAGCTCACATCATAGGTCAGCGAACAGAATTCCGCGATTTCCTCTTCGCTGCCCGGTTCCTGCGCCAGAAAGTTGTTGGCCGGGAAGCCAAGAATGACGAGGCCCTTGTCCCTGTTCGCACGGTAAAGCGCTTCAAGCCCCTCATATTGCGGGGTGAGGCCGCATTTCGAGGCGGTGTTGACGATCAGCAGGACCGAACCCGCATAGTCGGCCAATGTGGCGTCCTTGCCGTCTATGGTCTTGAGCGGGATGGATTGGATAGCGCTTGTCATGATCGGATTTCCTGAAGGATGATGGGGGAGGATCAGTATCGTATGCCCTTGGCGGCCAGTCTCTCGTGGAGCGCAGGGTCGACCGCCGCCTCATGCGCTTCGCGCAGCTGGACGATCGAGGCGAGCGGCGCTTCGGCATAGTGGATGGCGCGCCAGCCCTCCGCCTTCTTGCGCAGCACCATGGTGATCCGCACCGGCCCGCCAAAAGGCTTCGGGTACAGGCGGTTGCCGGGAATATAGCTGCTCCAATTGGCGTGGAAAAAGGCGATCGCGACATCGGTGCTGGCGTGGGTGACGCTCAGATCGCGCCAGGTCAGCAGCCGTTCCGATTGGGACCGGTCGACGCCCCAATAAGCGAGGATCGCCTCCCAGCCATGATGCGGCTCGCATTCTTCCGCCAGATAGACCGGATTGTCTTCGCTCTCGTCCCACAGCAGGCGCATGGCGGGAACGTCATAGGCATTCCACGCCTCGAAATAGGCGTCGAGATAGGCGGAAATCTGGGCATGCAACAGGCTCATTCGGCACCGCCCATGCCGAGTTTGGCGAGGGTGAGCGGTTTGCGCGGAATGCTGACCGTTTTCTGGTGCATGTAGAAGGCCTCGGCCGCCTGACCGCCCTCCGCGCCCACGCCGGATTCGCGGAAGCCGCCGAACGGCGCGCGCAGTTCGCGCATCATCGGCGTGTTGCACCAGATCGTGCCGGCCGAGATTTTTTCCTGCGCCTCCATCACGGTCGCTATATTCTGCGACCAGACATAGCCGACCAGGCCGAAGCGCGACCGGTTGGCGATGGCATAAGCTTCTTCGGCGGTATCGAACACCATCACCGAAGCGAAGGGCCCGAAGATTTCGTCCTGGCACAGGCGGTCCTCATTGGATTCGACCAGGGCGATAGTCGGATCGAAATAGAAACCCCGGTCGAAGCCGTCCGCCCGTTTGCCACCGGTCAGCAACTTGGCGCCGTCCTTGTCCGTTTCCGCTACAAAGCTCATGACATGCTCATAGTGCCGCTT
>JBPOET010000406.1:0-2292 GCA_051251675.1 Parasphingopyxis sp.
CTTCCGGGTTTCGAACGCCCGGCAGAATTTGTTTTTTAGGAAAATGACCATGGCGGCCAAAGCGAACATCCTTTTGATCGGCGCAGCTTCGGCCGCCTTCATGCTGTCTGCGCCGGCATCGGCCGAAACCCTGCGTGACGCGTTGATGCAGGCCTATCAGACCAATCCGACGCTGAATGCGGCGCGGGCCGGGCAGCGGGCCAATGACGAGAATGTCCCTCTCACCCTGGCTGATGGACGGCCTTCGGTCAGCGTTTCGGGCTTTTACAATGAGAATGTCCGCACCTCGGCGAACAGCTTTACCGCGCCGAGCCGGATCACGGGCGCGCAGGCCGATGCGACATTGCCGATCTATCAGGGCGGCGCGGTCAGGAATCGGATCCAGGCGGCGCGCCAGCGGGTAGAGGCCGGGCAGGCCGATCTGCGCTCGACCGAGGCAAATCTGTTCACCCAGGTCGTCGGCGCCTATCTCGATGTGATCAGCAACCGGAACATCGTCGAACTCAATGCGAACCAGGTGCGGGTGCTCGACACCAACTTGCAGGCGACCAGCGATCGTTTCGAAATCGGCGATCTGACCCGCACGGACGTCGCCCAGGCCGAAGCGCGCCTATCGACCGCGCGCGGCAATCTGGAAACGGCGCAGGCGGAGCTGGCGGCCGCCGAAGAAAATTATCTGCGGCTTGTCGGCGAATGGCCGGAAAATCTGGACCCACCGCCGCCTTTGCCCGTGTTGCCGGATTCGCCGGACGCGGCCGAAGACATCGCCATTGTGCACAATCCCGACCTGATTTCGGCGCAGCGGAGCGCCGAGGCGGCTCGGCGCGACATTGCGGCGGCGCGGGGCGCGCGGCTGCCCCAGCTCGAAGCCTTTGCGCGCGGCAATTACAACAATTACCTGAATACGCTGGGCGGCCCGATCGGCAACCAGTTCGTCCAGGAGGAAACGACGGCGACCGTGGGCCTGCGGGCGACCCTGCCCATCTATCAGGGCGGCCGGCCTGCGGCGCGGGTACGCCAGACGCAGGCGCAGCGCGTTCAGACGATGGAAACCGTGATCGCTACCGAGCGCGCCGTCGTCGCCGATGTTCGCGCCGCCTTTTCCCGATACCGGGCCTCTTTGCAAGTGATCGAGGCGACCGAAACGGCAGTCGAGGCCAATGAACTGGCGCTTGAAGGCGTTCGGGCCGAAAATTCGGTCGGTTTGAGAACGATATTGGACATTCTTAATGCCGAGCAGGAACTGCTGAACAGCCAGGTCGATCTCGTGACGGCGCGGCGCAACGCCTATGTGGCGGGCTTCAACCTGCTGGCGGCGATGGGCAAGGCCGAGGCGCAGGATCTCGGACTGGACGGCGGCGCGTTCTACGATCCGGCGGTCAATTACCGCCGCGTCGACAATCAATGGTTCGACTGGAACGACGATCCGCGCCCTGTGACTCAATCGACACGCACCGTCGATAATGCCGAACGAGTGGTGACAACCCCGGAAAATTGAGGCATGTCGCGCTAATGGGCGACGTTAACCATGAACCGACGATGGAAGAGATACTGGCTTCCATCAAAAAAATCATCGCGGAAGACGGCGAAACCGCCGTTTCCGAGCACGATGCGCGTTCGCGGAGACGGCAGGCGCAAACCGCCGAACCCGAGCCGCGTCCCGTCCACGCCGCCGCCGACGATATTCTGGAACTGACAGACCAGTGCGAGCCGGAACCCGCACCGCGCGGAGACAGCGAGGACGAGGCAGAGCCGCTGGCCGCGGATGAGACGGTCAAGGCGAGTCAGGCCGCCCTGGCCGCACTGTCCGCGATCGCCAATCCAGCGAGCAATGTGGGCGGTAGCGATGAAGCCCATCCGCTTGAGGGTCTGGTCCGCGAAATGCTGCGGCCGTTGCTCAAGGACTGGATCGACGAGAATCTTCCCGCCCTGGTTGAAGAAATGGTCGCCCGGGAAATTGCCAGGATTGCCGCCAATCGGGGGTAAGTGCGGTTGCGCAAGCCGGTCACTGCGCTATCACTTAGTCCATGAACCGATTCACCCGACTTGGCCTGTTGTCGGCCGCTTTTCTTGTTTTCGCTCCGGCTAACGCCCGCAACTTCACGCCCGAAGATCTGGTGCAACTGAACAGGCTTGGCAGCAGCGCCGTCTCGGCGGACGGGTCCACGCTTCTCTTTTCCCAGAGCGAAACCGATCTGGACGCCAACGAACGGCATCGTGACCTTTGGGTACTGGATTTGCGCGAACCCGCTTCTGCCCCTGAACGCTGGCGGCCGTCGGCCACATCGAATG
>JBPOET010000407.1:0-2286 GCA_051251675.1 Parasphingopyxis sp.
AAATATTACGTTACGATATATGTAGCATCATTCAACCGCAGATTTGCGCACCGCTAAACTGGTCAATTTCGCTCCTCGATCCGCGCAATCCGGAGCTCGATGCGTTTCAGTTCGCGCAACACCGACATCAGGTTCATCCGTTCGTAGAACCATTGTTTGATCAATCCTACGCCGATTAACGTCGCGAGGGCGCCGATGCTCCACAGGATGATCTCGCGGGTGCCATCCACGGTGAACATTTGCCAGATTGCGTAGAACATGAAGGCGGACATCGGGAACAGGATCACGAACACCAGCTTCGCCCAGCCACCCAGCGGGCCGGAAAGCGTGTCGCCGATCTGCGCGAACAGGCCGCGCCCTTCGTCGAGTTCCCTGAGAAACGCCTCGTCATCGGCGTCCAATGCTGCGCGGAGCCTGTCATCGAATTCGGTCATTGATCTTCTCCTTTCAAATTTCTTTCGCATCAATCCCGTTAGCCCTGAGCCTGTCGAAGGGCGTTTCCTGGCGCAGCGCCGTCTCCGGTCGAAGAACGTCCTTCGACAGGCTCAGGACTAACGGTCCAGTTCACGGCCCTCATGCCCCAAGCGCCTCCTTCAAACTCTTGCGCGCGGCAAATATCCGCGACTTCACCGTGCCGAGCGGTGCGCCGGTCGCCGCCGCGATCTCGTCCAGCTTGAGCCGCTCCACGAAATAGAGGGTTGCGGCGATCCGCTGATCCTTTGGCAGGCTGCCGAACGCTTGGCGCAAGGCCGTCTGGTCCTCGCCGCGCGGGGAGATCGACGGAGCATTGGCGTCCGTCAGCTCGTCCGAACGCGGCCTGTGCGCGGCATGGGCGTTGATCCGGTCCGCACAGCGGCGCCGCAGGATCGTGAAGGCCCAGCCGGGGAATCGCGCCGGATCGCTGAGACGGTGCAACCCGGCGGCGATGCCGAGCCAGCACTCCTGAACCGCCTCGCGCGCCAGCTCGTCGTCGCCGGTAAAGCGCCGCGCCGAGCGCAGCAGCCGCGGTTGCCAGCGTGCGGCCAGCCGCTCCAGCGCCCGCCGGTCGCCATTCTGGACATGCAGCACGAGCAGCTCGTCATAAACCCGCCCGCTCTGATCCATCCAAAACGCCTCCCGTTACGGGTATAGTGTCGGCGGGGAGGTGGAAAAGGTTCGATTGGACCCTGAAAAGCCCGGCCCCCTCTTGTCATGCCGAACTTGTGTCAGCATCCAATCCCCAATCTGCCGAGGCCTTGCAGTGAATGCACAATAGATCCTGAAACGGGTTCAGGATGACGATTCTGCCAGGAATGCCGCCGCAATCTCCCGCACGCGCGCCTCGTCCGGAAAATCCTCGGCGATCCACGTATCCTCGATCTTGCGCAGCATGATTGCGACGTCCGGTCCGGCCTCCACGCCCATCGCGATCAGCTCGCCGCCCTTGAGCGGCAGCATGTTAGGCGGCGGGTTGGCGATCAGATGGGCGAGGGCGTTGCCCGTCACGGTATCGTTGGTCGGGCAGAGCAGCAGCCGGTCGATCGCGCCCTCCGTTCCGTGGCGATAGGCAAGGGCGCGCGGTTCGGCGGTGTCGCCGGGGATGCGGGCCGTGGCCGTAGCGAGGCGCGTGCGCTGGGTGCGCGAGAGTTTGAGACGAGCGGCGATATCGCGCGCGGTATCGGGTTCGGGCGGCAGCAGGGCGGCCAAGCGGCGGACGGGGTTGGGGGCGAATAGCTTCGGCGATGGAGCTCGCTTAACCTCACTCCGTGAGCCCTGAGCCTGTCGAAGGGCGTTGCTCGGTGGGGCGCTGTCTTCGGTCGAGAGGCGTCCTTCGACAGGCTCAGGACTAACGGTTTTTTCGAAGCGTTGTTCACGCCCGATCAGCCGGGCCAGCGCGTCGGCGCTGGTGATTTCGGGCAGAACCGGCGCAAAAATGCCATGCTCGATCATCAGGGCCACGGTGGCCGCCGGGTCGGGTAGGGCGAGCATCTTCAACAGTTCGTCCGCGATGCGTTCGCGCGACAGCGCCATCAGGCTGTTGGCGTGCTTTTGTGCTGCAGCCAGCCCAGCCGGGTTCGGCAAGCCTTCGCCGAATCGCGCATGGAAGCGGAAGAAACGCAAAATCCGCAGATGATCCTCGGCTATCCGTTCCGCCGGCAGACCGATAAAGCGGACGCGGCGGGCCTCGAGGTCCGCTTCGCCGCCGAAATAGTCGAAAATCTCGCCGGTCAGCGGATCGGCGGAGAGCGCGTTGATTGTGAAATCGCGGCGGGCGGCGTCTTCCTCCCAATCCTCGCTATATTCGAT
>JBPOET010000408.1:0-2278 GCA_051251675.1 Parasphingopyxis sp.
GCGGATAAACTCCCCAAATTTGCCGAAGATCTTTTCCGGACGACCGACGGCCGCTGGCTCATCCCCACGGCCGAGGTCAGCCTGGCCAATATCGTGCGCGACGAAATCCTTGCGGAGGAAACGCTGCCGCTGCGCTTTGTGGCGCTGACCTCCTGTTTCCGGTCCGAAGCGGGATCGGCAGGCCGGGATACCCGGGGCTATATCCGCCAGCACCAGTTCGAAAAGGTGGAGATGGTTTCGATCACGACACCCGACGCTTCCGAGGCCGAGCATGAGCGGATGACGGCCTGCGCGGAAGACATCCTCACCCGCCTCGACCTGCCCTTCCGGCGGATGAACCTTTCGACGGGCGACCTCGGTTTCGGCGCCGCCCGCACGTTCGATCTCGAGGTCTGGCTGCCGGGCCAGGACAGCTATCGCGAGATTTCAAGCTGCTCGACCTGCCGTGACTTCCAGGCGCGCCGCATGAATGCTCGATATCGCCCCGAAGGCGAAACCAAGGGCACCCGCTTCGTTCACACCTTGAACGGATCCGGACTGGTCGTCGGACGAATGCTCGTCGCCATTCTGGAAAACTATCAGCAGGCAGATGGATCGGTTGTCGTGCCGGAGGTCTTGCGCCCATATATGGGCGGGATGGAATTGTTGGAGCCAACTCAATGACACGGGATATCGACCTGATACGCAGGCTTTTGCTCATCGTCGATGCCAAGCAGGGCAGCCACGGCCTGAAAGCCGACGACCTTGAGGTCGACGATTTCTCGATCGAAGCGATAACCTACCATCTCTATATGATGGCCGAAGCCGGCATGCTCGTTTCGGAACCCTTCCACAGCGCCCAGCATCCCGAACACCGCTTCGATGTGATCGTGTACGAGTTGAGCTGGCAAGGCCATGAATATCTGGACCTGATCCGCGACATGACCCTTTGGACGGATATCCGCCAGAAGATGGAACAGTCAGGCGCCCATGGGTTCGCGCTGGCGATCGAACTGGCGCGCAAGGAAATGCACAAGCGGCTTGGGTCCGGATAGAGGCCCGATCATGCGCATTCTCCTGACAAATGACGATGGCATAAACGCGCCGGGCTTCGCCGTGCTCGAGGAGATCGCGGCAACACTGAGCGACGATATCTGGGTGGTTGCACCGGCGGAAGAGCAATCGGGAGCGGGCCATTCGCTCACGCTCACGGTTCCTCTCAGGATGCGCCAGCTCGGCGAGCGCCGCTATTCGGTTGTCGGTACGCCGACCGATGCGGTGATGATGGGCATCAACAAGGTGATGAAGGACAATCCTCCCGATCTTCTGCTGTCGGGCGTCAATCGCGGGGCCAATCTCGCCGAGGACGTCACCCATTCCGGAACGGTCTGCGCAGCGATGGAGGGCGCCCTTGCCGGAGTGCCGTCAATCGCGCTCAGCCAATGCTATGGGGCCCAAGGCATGGGCGATGACGTGCCCTTTTCCGCGGCGCGCAGCTGGGGCCCGCAGGTGCTCGAAAAACTGGCCAACTATGAATTCCCGGCGAAAACGCTGCTCAATGTCAATTTTCCGGCCTGCGCCCCCGATGACGTGAAAGGCATTCGCACGGTCACCCAGGGCATGCGCGATTACGGCCGGTTGCAGATTCTGGAGAATAAGGACCCGCGCGGATATCCCTATTACTGGCTTGGCCTTGGCCCGATGGTTGGCACGCCGGGGCATTCGACGGATCTGGAAGCCGTGGCGGATGGTTTTGTCTCGGTGTCGCCGCTGCATCTGGATATGACGCATCACCGGTCGCTGGCGGCGCTCGGTGCAATTTTCGAGTAAATTGCGATCCGCAGTTGTTCGATCCTACCCGGGCATCTGCGCTGGAAACCCGAGAATTTCGTGGTATGACCGCATCATGCGAGCACGACGCCCATGGATGTTGCCCCTGGCTTCGGCGCTCATGTTGAGCGCGTGCATTCCCGCACCGTCCGGCCCACGCACCGCATCGCGCCCGCCTGCCGCCCGCCCTGCGCCTCCACCGGCGCCGCTTACCAGCTGGCAGCCGAGCGCGGTCGCTGCCAACGCCGCCGAAATCGATGCCACCCGCTATACGGTGCGCCCGGGCGACACGTTGAGCGGTATCGCGCGCAACACGGGCGCCAGCATCGGCGCCATCGCCGACGCCAACAATATCGCCCCGCCCTATATTATCCGGCCGGGCCAGGTTCTGGATATCCCGGCCGGGCGTTATCATGAGGTCCAGCGGGGAGAGACGGGGATCGCGATAGCCCGCACCTACGGTGTAGAC
>JBPOET010000409.1:0-2273 GCA_051251675.1 Parasphingopyxis sp.
CGCCCGAGCGGTCGATGGAAATCCAGCGGCTCCTGGGCGCCGATATCGTGATGGCCTTCGACGAGTGTACGCCTTTCCCGGCGACCCGCGAACAGGCCGAGGCGTCGATGGAGCGCTCGATGCGCTGGGCCATGCGGTCCCGCGAGGGGTTCGATGCAGGGGGCGACCATGCTGCCCGCGCGGCCCTGTTCGGCATCCAGCAGGGATCGATGGACAAATCGCTTCGCCAGCGCTCCTCCGACGCCCTGCGCGAGATCGGTTTCGATGGCTATGCGATCGGCGGACTGGCGGTTGGCGAGGGGCAGGAGGAGATGTTCCGCGTGCTCGATTTCGCCGTGCCGATGCTGCCCGATGAAGCGCCGCACTATCTGATGGGTGTCGGCAAGCCCGACGATCTGGTCGGCGCCGTCGCGCGCGGGATCGACATGTTCGATTGCGTGCTGCCCACGCGATCCGGACGCACGGGGCAGGCCTTTACCGCAGAGGGGCCCATCAACATCAAGAATGCACGGTTCGGCGAAGACACAGGGCCGCTCGATCCCGAATGCGGGTGCCCGGTTTGCGGCCAATGGTCGCGCGCCTATCTGCACCACCTGATCCGTTCGGGCGAGATACTCGGCGCGATGCTCATGACCGAGCACAACCTGTTTTTCTACCAGGCGCTGATGGCCGCTATGCGGGATGCTATCGCGGCGGGCGCCTTCGCCGCCTTCGCTGTCGATTTTACCGCGCGCTACCGAAAGCCGCGCACGGACGGGTAGAATATCACGCTATTCGGCGGCGATTGCCGCGGTTTCTTCGGGTTCGGATGCAGTCGATGCCGTAGACCGTTTCCGGAACTCGATCGCGCCATCGTCGATCGCGCCATGTTTGAGCGCGCGAATATCCTTGGGATAGTTCTGCAGATTCTGCCACACACCCTTATGGCCCTGCGAGGGCAATTTGCTCTCGGCCCGCTTGAAGTAACCGGAGGAGAAATCGACCCATGGCCTCCGTTCGATGACATCATCGTCCGGCAGGCGCGGCGTTGCGATTTCGACGCCATTGTCGTCCATATAGTTGATCATCCGGCACACATATTCGTTCGTCAGGTCCGCGCGCAGGGTCCAGGAAGCATTGGTGTAACCGAAGGAGATGGCGAAGTTGGGCACATCCGAGAACATCATTGCCTTGTAGGTGATCGTGTCATGGAAATTGATCGCTTTCCCATCCACCGTAACATCGATGCCGCCTGCCATTTGCAAGTCGAGGCCGGTTGCCGTGACGATAATGTCGGCGGCAAGCTCCTCGCCGGACTGCAGCTTGATTCCGGTCTTGGTGAAGCGGTCGATATGGTCGGTAACGACCGACGCTTTTCCGGCCTTCACCGCGCTGAAGAAATCGCTGTCCGGCACCAGGCAAAGCCGCTGCTCCCAGGGGTTGTAGCTGGGCGTGAAATGGGTTGCGACATCGTAATCCTCGCCCAATTCCTCGCGCACATGTTTGAGCAATACCTCTTTCACCTTGTCCGGTTTGGTTCTGGCGCGGCGGAAGATCAGCTGCTGGAGCGTCACATGTTTCTTGCGGATAAGCGAATAGGCCCATTTCGAAGGGAGAATTCTGCGCAGGAAGTTGGCAAATCTGTCGCTGGCCGGACGCGAGACCATATAGGTGGGGGAGCGCTGGAGCATGGTGACATGGCCAGCGGGATTCTCGCTGTCGAGCATGGCCGGGACCAGCGTCACCGCGGTCGCGCCGGAGCCAATGACCAGCACCTCTTTGCCCGCATAGTCGAGATCCTGGGGCCAATGCTGGGGATGGACGATCTGGCCTTCGAAATCCGCAAACCCTTTCCAGTCCGGCGTGTAGCCGGATTCATAATTGTAGTAGCCGCTGCACATATAGAGGAAATTGCACGTATATTGCCGGGGCTCGGCATTCTCGCCCGCTTCGACATCCACCGTCCAGCAGGCGGTTTCGGATGACCAGCTCGCCGCTTTCACATTGTGGCGATAGCGGATCTTGTCATGGATGCCATATTCGGTGGCGGTCTCGTCCAGATAGTTGAGGATCGAGGGCCCGTCGGCGATGGCTTTCTGTTCGGTCCAGGGTTTGAAGGCATAGCCAAGCGTGAACATATCGGAGTCCGAGCGGATGCCGGGATAGCGGAACAGGTCCCATGTACCCCCGAAGCTCTCCCTATTTTCCAGGATCGCATAGCTTTTGTCCGGACAGTTCTGCTGCAGGTATACGCCTGCGCCGATGCCGGAAATTCCGGCTCCCACGACTAGAAC
>JBPOET010000041.1:0-9665 GCA_051251675.1 Parasphingopyxis sp.
ATCGGCTGGGCGGGGAAAATCTTGCGGACATTCATGGGAAGGTCGCGGCGGAGATTGGGAAAGCTGGAATGCATTTCTGCGGCCATAGACCGCGCCATGCCGCGCGCGCTTTCATCTTTCGGCCAGAACCGGTCGCGGCCCACCTTGTCGGCGAGCCAGTCGATGATGGCGAGACTGTCCCAGACAACCGTGTCGCCATCCCACAGCACAGGCACCTTTCCGGACGACGCCGCGAATTCATTGCCTTCGCGGCGCTGCTCCCATTGTTCGTCATAGAGCGGAACCGTGACTTCTTCGAAGGAAACCCCGGATTGTTTCAGGGCAAGCCAGCCGCGCATCGACCAGGACGAATAAGCCTTGTTGCCGATGATGAGTTTCATGCGTGGTCTTTCCTGTTTTGAGCCGTGTCAGCCGATGGCCTGGATAACGGCTTTGCGCAGCTCGTCTATACCCAGTCCGGATTCGGCCGAGGTCGTAAGGATTTCCGGATGGGCGGCGGCATGCGTCTTGGCCTGCTCGGTCAGTGCAGCCGTAACGTCCGCGAGCGGCTTGTCTTTCAGCTTGTCGGACTTGGTGAGAACGATCCGGTAGCTGACGGCCGCCTCGTCCAGCATCGCCATCAGCTCGCGGTCGATATCTTTCAGTCCGCGGCGCGCATCGACAAGCAGGAGCGTGCGCTTGAGGGTAGGGCGACCGCGCAGGAAATCGTTGATCAGGAAGCGCCAGCGCTTGGCGACCTGGGGCGGGGCCTTGGCAAACCCGTAGCCGGGCATGTCGACCAGCCGGAACCCGGGCGGGTTGCCGACCTCGAAGAAATTGAGCTCCTGCGTCCGGCCCGGCGTGTTCGACGCGCGGGCCAGCCCTTTGCGGTTGGTCAGCGCATTAAGCAGCGTCGATTTGCCGACATTGGAACGACCGGCAAAGGCGACTTCCGGCAGATCGGCGTCGGGCAGGAATTCCAGAGTCGGCGCCGATTTCAGGAAATCGATCGGCCCCGAAAAGGTCTTCCGGGCCATGTCCTCAAGAGCGGCCTGATCCGTCATTTCCTGCCCTTTATTCCTTGGCCATCTTCGCTTGCTCCCTAAGGCGCGGATCGCGGCTGTAGAGCCATTTCTGCTGGGCGATGGTCAGGATGTTGGAGGTCACCCAGTAAAGCTGGAGCCCGGCTGCGAAGGGAGCCATGATGAACATGAATACCCAGGGCATGATGCCGAAAATCTTCTGCTGCATCGGATCCATCTGTGCCGGGTTCAGCTTGAACTGGAGCCACATGGTGATGCCGAGCAGGATCGGGAGAATGCCGATCGCCAGATATTGTGGCGGCGTGAAGGCCAGCAGGCCGAACAGGTTGACCGGGGTTAGCGGGTCGGGCGCCGACAGGTCCTGCAGCCAGAGCGCGAAGGGCTCGTGCCGCATTTCGACCGAGAGCATCAACACCTTGTAGAGCGCGTAGAAGATCGGAATCTGCAGGAAGATCGGCAGGCAGCCCGCGAGCGGGTTCACCTTCTCGCGCTTGTACAGCGCGAGAACCTGTTCCTGCATTTTGGGCTTGTCGTCTTTGTAACGCTCCTGGATTTCCTTCATCTTCGGCTGCACGGCCCGCATTCCGGCCATCGACGAAAATTGCTTCTGGGCAATCGGGAACATCAGTCCGCGTACGACAAAGGTCATCAGGATGATGGCGACGCCGAAATTGCCAACTGTCTGGAATAGCCAGTGCAGCAGGTAGAAAATCGGCAGCTCGAACCAGTAGAACCAGCCCCAGTCTATCGCGAGATCGATCTGATTGAGGCCCTGTTCGGATTCATAGCGTTCGAGCAGCAGCGTCTCCTTCGCACCGGCGAAGAAATGGGTTGTCGTCGAAACTGCCCGGCCGGCCGGAATGATCGTTTCCGCATTGGTGAACACCGCCTGATAGCGGTCGCCGCTCAGCGGAATGAAGGCGGCATCGACGCTGGTTCCCGATGTCGGTACCAGCGCGGTAAGCCAATATTTGTCGTTGAAGCCCAGCCAACCATTGTTGACGCTGAAACGCTCGCCGGTCGCGCCGGCTTCCCTGACATCGTCAAAATCTATGGGGTTGAGCTCATCGTTCCAGAAACCCGCCGGGCCGGTATGGATCAGCCAGGTATCGGGGTCGGGAGATTCGCCGGTCCGCGTGACGAGTGCATAGCCGCGCGCGCTGATGACATCGCTCCCGACATTGGAAACCCGCTGGCCCACCGTGAAGAGGAAATCGGCATCGACCTCGATGGTAATCTCGAACAGCTGGCCGGTGCCGTTGCGCCAGCTCAGCGTTACCGGGCTGTCCGGGGTCAGCCTTTCGCCATCCGCCTGCCATATCGTGTCGCCGTCCGGAGCTTCGATGCCCTGGCTTGCCCAGCCGAAATGCGCGTAGTTGGAGGTTTCGGTGCCTTCCGGGCTCAACATCCTGACCGGAGGAGAATCCTCGTCATTGGTTTCATTATAGTCGAGCAGCACCAGATCATCGATCCGCGCGCCGCGCAGATTAACCGATCCGCGGACGCGCGGGGTTTCGATGGGGATGCGGTTGGCTTGGGAATCGCCGAGCACGGTGGCGACTTCCAGTGCTTCGACAGGGGCTTCGGTTACCGGAACGGTTTCGGAGCCGGGCAGGGCGACATCGTCACCATCGGAAAGGGCGACTTCGGGCTCGGGCGGGGTAGGTGCGATCTGCTCCGACAGGAAACTCCAGCCTATCAGCACCAGCGCCGAAAGCACGATCGCCAGGATCATGTTGCGCGAACTATCCACCGCAATTCCCCATTCTCTCTAATCTCATATCACGGAACCGGATCATGACCTGATCCGCCCCAAGGATGACAGCGCAGGATACGCCGAAGCGCAAGCCAGCCGCCTTTGAATGCCCCATAGCGCGACAATGCCGTGATCGCATAGGCCGAACATGACGGTTGATAGCGACATGTTGGCGGCAATATCATCGACGGACCGATCTGCCACAGTCGCGCGAGGCCGATGAGCAGCTTGGCGATCATGACCGGATGCGATCGAGCGCTTTCGAAAATTCCGACCGAAGCGAGTCGAAATTGCGCTCCACACCGCCCTTGCGGCCGATCAGGACATGATCGGCTCCGGCTACACCCTCACTGGGAAGAATCTCGCGGCCCAGCGCCCGGAACCGTCTTTTCATCCGGTTGCGGACGACAGCGCCGCCGATTTTCCTCGTCACTGTAATGCCGAGCCGCTTCGCCTCGTCGCCATCCTTGCGATCACGTACCAGCAGGACAAAACCGGGCATGGCCGCGCGCTTGCCGCTGTTTGCAGCGAGAAAATCGCGTCGTTTGCGGAGTGTTTCCAAACCGGGCGGAAGCGCCGCGGTTAGGCGGACAGCTTCTTGCGGCCCTTGGAACGGCGCGCGCGCAATACATTGCGGCCGCCTACGGTTGCCTTGCGGGCCCGAAAACCATGTCGCCGTTTGCGCACGAGATTGCTCGGCTGAAAGGTGCGCTTCATCGCTCATTTCCTTAAAAACTGGAACAAAAAGGGCCGCGCCTTGCGGGCGGCCTCAAATCTGGTCGCGTAGCTAGTCCAAGCCTCGGTCAAAGTCAATCAGTCCCTTGCTCTTCGCGCTTGCGCCGGCTGCGGCGGAGCGCGCTTTTGCGGCGCATGGCCCAATCGACCCATTCCCCCTTCTTCGGATGCCTTGTTTTGAGCCGCGCATAGAATTTTCGAACCAGCGCAGAATTTTTGAGCATCAACGTGAAACCGACGGCAAATACGAAGATGCCGCCGGGACCCGGCAGCAGGCCGACGATCGGTGCGGCAATGACAAGCAGGCCGCCGATAACCGTCAGGACAAGGCGGACGCCGCCGCGTTTATCGCGCTGTTTTAAAATGGTCTCACCTTTCTGTCTCCAAATTGGGGGCGCGAGCCCTATTGGACAAGAGTTTTGACAGAATGACGTCACCCTCTCGACTCCGGGAGTGGATTCCGGCAAATGAGAACAAACAGGGAATATGGGGGAGGGCATACATGGTCGCCCATGTCGCAACGACCGCCTATCTGGGGCTGGAGGCGCGCGCCGTCGAGGCGCAGGTGCAGATCGCACCTGGCGTGCCGGCCTTCAACCTTGTCGGATTGCCGGACAAGGCCGTGGCCGAGAGTCGGGAACGGGTCCGCGCAGCGATTTCCGCCATCGGGCTGGCGCTCCCGCCCAAGCGGATCACGATCAACCTGTCGCCCGCCGATTTGCCGAAAGAAGGTTCGCATTATGATCTGCCGATCGCGCTCGGCCTGCTCGGTGCGATGGGGGTGATCGATGCGGAAACCCTGGCAGGCTATGTCGTTGTCGGAGAACTCGGGCTTGATGGACGGGTTGCTGCATCGCCTGGCGTCCTCCTTGCCGCGCTCAATGCGTCTGCGCGGGACCTGGGGCTGATCTGCCCCGCCGCCCAGGGGCCGGAAGCGGCATGGGCGGGGGATGTGGAAGTGATAGGCGCGCCCGATCTCCTCTCCCTGCTCAACCACTTCAAGGGTACAAGTCAGCTCGCACCACCATTGCCAGGCGATGTGGAGGAGCCGGTCGCCGGGCCCGACCTCAAACAGGTGAAGGGGCAGGAGACGGCCAAGCGCGCGCTGGAGATTGCGGCGGCTGGCGGTCATAACCTGCTGATGTCCGGGCCGCCCGGATCGGGAAAATCGCTGATGGCAGCCTGCCTTGCGGGTATCCTGCCAGAACTGACGGCCACCGAAGCACTGGAAGTGTCGATGGTGGCAAGTGTCGCGGGCAGGCTGGAGGGTGGCAGGCTCGCCCGCAACCGCCCCTTTCGCGCGCCGCATCATTCGGCTTCCATGGCGGCGCTGGTCGGCGGCGGCCTTAAAGTGCGGCCCGGGGAAGTGAGTCTTGCCCATCTTGGTGTGCTGTTTCTCGACGAGCTGCCCGAGTTCCAGCGCCCGGTGCTCGATTCGCTGCGCCAGCCGCTTGAAACGGGCACGGTTTCGATCGCCCGGGCCAATGCCCATGTTACCTTTCCGGCCCGGGTCCAGCTGGTGGCTGCGATGAATCCGTGCAGATGCGGACATCTGGGAGACGCGGCGCTCGCCTGTTCGCGGGCGCCCAAATGCGCGGCCGATTATCAGGCGAAGATTTCAGGGCCGCTGCTCGACCGGATCGACCTGCATGTCGATGTCCAGGCGGTTTCCGCCGCCGACCTCACCCTGCCGCCGCCAGCGGAAGGTTCCGCCGATATAGCGGCAAGGGTCGCCGCCGCGCGGGCTGTGCAAACGGAACGCTATTCGGGCGAAACCGTGCGCACGAATAGCGAAGCCGATGGCGACCTGCTGGATGCGGTGGCCACGCCGGACGATGCGGGTCGCAAGCTGCTGGGACAGGCGGCCGAAGCGATGCGGCTTACGGCGCGGGGCTATTCCCGCGTGTTGCGGGTGGCGCGCACGATTGCCGATTTGTCTGGCTGCGCGGGGGTTGGCCGCGTGCATATCGCCGAGGCGCTCAGCTATCGCAGGCAGCCGCCTCGCAGCTGATCGACTTGCCTCTCTGGTGTTTTTGGAGGACTTTACGGGCAAGCAGGCGAAGACCGGCTGGGGCGTACAGCATTTTTTGGGGAGGAAATTTTGATGGAATATATGTTCATGCCGCTGCGGCGCTACGCGGAATTTGGCGGCCGATCGCGCCGGATGGAATTCTGGATGTTCGCCGTTTTGCAGTTTCTGATCGGGCTGGTCTTCGTGGCGCTGTTCATTCTTCTCGGAGGCGGTCTTTTGGCCCTTTCCAGTTCCGATCCGACAAGCGCGCTCGCTGCGGGAGGCGCAGTAGTCGGGCTGGTGATACTCTATGTCCTCGTTTCGTTGGCGCTCCTCGTGCCCGCACTGGCGGTCTCCGTGCGTAGGCTGCACGACAGCGATCGCAGCGGATGGTGGTTATGGCTGTTCTGGGGGCCGTATCTGCTCTCGCTGGTCACGACCTCGGCCGAATCGGATGCGCTGACAGGGATCCTCGGCCTGTTACTGATGGCAGGCTCTATCGTGTTGCTCGTTTTCTACTTCCTTGACGGCACGCCGGGCCCCAATCGCTATGGAGAGGATCCCAAAGGCCGGGGAACGGCCGATACATTTGCCTGATTGAGGGGTAGCCGCTTGCGGAGTGCGGAGTGCTTCGCTAATCGGCTCCCCCTACCCACGGGCCTCTGTGGCGGAATTGGTAGACGCGCTCGACTCAAAATCGAGTTCCTTCGGGAGTGCCGGTTCGACTCCGGCCAGAGGTACCACAGGCCCGTTTTTGTTGTCAGACTCAGCCCGACGGTTGAGGGAGCGGGCCGGTACGGCGATTTCGCGCCAGCGACATTCTGACAGGGAACTTTAAAATCCGAGATCTCGAAATGTCTGCTGGTCGAAGCGCAGGCGGAAGGTGACATAGGGGCCACTGCGCGTGTAGCGGGCGGCCTCGAAATCGCGGTCTTCGAAACCGGTTATGTTATAACCGACGGAAATCCATGTATTTTCGACCGGGCTGATGCCGATATTCGGACCAGCCGACCAGGTCCATGCGCGGCCGCCATTGCCCTCGCGCACGCTGGCGGACGCACCGATGTCGATGGTCTCCGACAGATCGAACCGGGCGTCTGCGCCGAACAGGTTGCTCCAGCCTTCGACATCGGCCGTACCGAAACGGTCTGACACATAGCGCGTACCCCAGAAGAAGGTGAACTCGCTACGGCTCAACCAGTCCTCGCCGCCGAACATGCCGAGGCTCGATCCGGTAGGCGAGTAGTTGAGCGAGAAGCTGTTGACGATGCGGCGCGATCGCAGATCGCCAGTGACGATCAGCGGCGCGCTGCCCACCGGGCCGGGTTGTCCGGCGACGGCGTTGGTGATTGCATCGCTGCGCAGCTCCAGCTTGTTGAGGAAAGACCAGTCGCTGTCCGCAGGGCGATGAGCGAGCGAGATTTCCAGCGACGTTATTTCGCTGGTCGCTCCGCCATCCTGTTCCGCGCGCAGCCAGGAGAAAGCGCCGCCAACCGCGCTGCCTTCGCCGATCTGCCGGAGCAGCGAGGTGGTGAAGCCGTAACGGTCTTCGCGTTCGCCATCGCGATATTCGGCGCGCCCGGCCCAGCTCCACCGGTCTCCGCGATAGGTCGCGCCGGCGGTGACGGCGGTAAAGTCTTCGGTCAGGACCGGGCTGGTGCCATTGCCGACGAAACCGCCGCTGGCTGCGGGCTGGGCGGGATTGAGAACGGTATCGGGATCGATGCCGCCGCCCAGCGTCTTGTTGCCGTCGAGCGAGAAATCCAGCGACCAATTTTCGCTGAGCACGAGCGACTGCGCGAAGCCATAGGCGGCGAAGGTTCGCGGGCCATATTCGCTGATGTCCTGCTGGTTGCCGGCAAGCGAGATCCGCGCGCCCGACCAGGGCTGGAGATCAAAACCGATCCGCGCCGTGCGCGCATCCACCGTATCGCCATCGGCAATCTCATAGCCGCCGACCAACGTCAGCCAGCTGGTCGCGGCGTATCTGGCCGTAAACTGGTGCCGGGCGGGGAAGTCGACGCTTTCGGCGTCGTCCAGAGCGAATTCGGTCTGGGCGTCCAGGGTGAGTTTGTCGCTCAGCAGCCGCTGCGTCGCCCCAAGCTGGAGAAGCGTCGATTCGAGAATGGAACCATCGCTGAGTTGGTCGTTGCTGTATATGATGCCGACGCGGCCATCTGTGTTGTCGCCATGATATTCGAGCAGCGTCTGCCCGGCGATCCGGCGTGCACCGGTTGTCAGAAAGTCCTCGTGCCAGCCGCTTGCCGCGAGCGACAGGGATTCGCCGAGGCGAACCCTGCCGTCGAAACCGAATTTGCGCGTACCGCGTTCGGCTCCGCTCAGCTGTCCGACGCCGAAATTCTCCTCCTGTTCGCGCGCATAGGCCAGGATATCGAAGTCCGAACTGTGATGCTCGGCTTCGACCAGCCAGGCAGTCGCTGTGCCGGGATTGGCCTCGGTCGCAGCGGCGCTGGAGCCCGGATCGCTGTCGCTTGCCGCGAATTCTGCCCGCACCTCCGTCGAATCACTGGGCCTCCAGCGAATGTCCACCGCAGCCATATTGGTCTCGCGCTGATTATCGTCGTCCCGGATTGCCGTAGCGCCGACACGGAGCCTTTGGTCGGCGCTGCTCCAGGTGATACGGGCACCTGCATTGACGCGGCGCGCGGCCACGCCGTCGACTTCATACTCGACCACCACGAATTGCGGGTTGAGGTTGGAATCGCGGCTGAGGATTGGTTCGCGGAAGCGGACGGTGCCGCTGAAATAGTCGATATCATAATCGATGTGGCGAACCAGTGTCTGGCTCGACACGATAATGTTGGAGCGCAGCCTGTCGCGCACCTCGAGGGTGATCCTCTCGCTGTTCGCGAGCAGTTGCGTGCTGCCGATCGCATAGGGGCCGGTCAGGCCACTCCCCTGGATCTCGACGCGGCGGAACCGGTGCGGCGTATCCGCCACAAAGGCCGTGGCCGATACCCTCTCATTGCGGAACTCGGCGCGCAAACCGTTGAAACTGCGATTGTAGCGCGCAAGCTGGGTTTCGCCGAAACTGGTCTCGTAATCGCCGAACATCGCATAGAATTGCGGGCGTTCGAGCCTGAGATAGAGACGGCGAACGCTGGCTGCGCCGAAACGGCGCTCGGAGCGATCCGCGTAGATCGTGTAATATTGGTTCGGATCGATCACGCCTTGGAAGCGCGTCTCATCGCGCTCGGAATCGCTGTCATAGGCCAAGGTCATCAGCCAGCGACCGGTAACCCGGCCGCGCGCATAGAGAGCGATCCGCGCGTCTGTGTACCAGCTTTCCCCGTCGGTGCCGATCTCTTCAAGGTTGCGGTCGAGATGGTTGAAACCGACCGTTCCGGCAGCGAAACCGACGATGGTCCAGGGCCGATCGCCCGGTTCCAGCCAGGTTTCCACGCTGTGTTCGCGGGAGACTTCGCCGTCGCGGAAAGGGAAGGTGATCGCCAGCGTGCCGCTAACCGTGGTTGGCTCAAGCTCAATATAGGCGATCCCGTCATCGCCCTCCACGCGCCAAACCGGCGCCGCGCGCTCGAGGCCCGAAAGTTGCCGCGCCTGCATCGCATCCGCCTCTACGGCGGGGAAATAGGGGGAGGGGACCGAAAAGTCGCCCGTCAGACCATGATGGACTGGCTGGCCGTCCCGATCCGTAAGTCGGACGGCAATGACGGGGCGCGATACGCCGTCGGCGATCAGGCGCGAGCGATCCGGCAGGAGTTCGGCGCGGATCGGCGCATGGCCGAAATGTACGCTGCGTGTGAGCGTCTCGACGACCGTGCCATTGGCATCCAGGATTTCCGCGACGAGCCGGTTTCCGCGCGGCTCGATCCCGATCCCGCGCCATTGGCTGATCGCGATGCTGTTTGCCGCATTGGTGCGCACACCCTCGAACGCGATGGGTGCCGTAGGCGCTCCATTTAGAGACAGGCGCACAGTCTGGCCGGGCAGATGCTTGATCGCGACGCGGATCACACGGGCGCGCGGATTGTGGTCGGGTTCTGGGAAGAGCCATGCGATACCGGGCTGCTGGCCGGCAAACCAGTCGCGCTCGGCCCCCGCTGCATCGGCGTCCGACAAAGGCGCCGGGCGTTCGGCAATGGTCGCTGTTTCCGGCGCC
>JBPOET010000410.1:0-2272 GCA_051251675.1 Parasphingopyxis sp.
ATAGACTGTCTGGTATCGGTCCCACCCAGCAGCTTCATCTTCAGGCGCGACAACCGTCATCTCTTTCACGCTAGGCTTGGTTTTGGCGGGCGCTTTCGTGCGATAGCTATCGAGCCGCCAGCTGCGCTGCAGGGCACCAAAAGCCATACGCGATCCCGCACTATCGGCGCTATGCGACCGCGCATCGAATGTCAGCGCGGTTTCACCTGAGGTGAGAAGTTTGCCCATTGCCGCGCCACCGGCCTTTTCCAGCGATTCCTCGTCATCGCCATTCCCGGTTCCGACGACCACTATCCGGCGTGCGCCTTTCTCCGTTTCGGCAAAAATCTCGACCATCGACGCCAGCGTGCCATCGAATCGGCTCGCTGTCGCCGCGCGTTTGAGTGCGGCGCCGGTTTCAGTGGAAAGATCGCCGGTAACGTGGTCGATCGACTGGCCCTTGCCGAGCGGCAGAATAAGGGCAGAACTGTCTGCGGGGCTGGACGAGCTGAAGGTGACGGTAATGGAAATTGTTATTCTCCTCCCGGTAGGAACGGTGATTGATGATTTTCTCTTTCGATAGACGAGCGACCCGGCTCTGGCAAAGGCGATTGCAGCATTGCGCGCAGGGTGCGATAGGCGCGGCGGAAAGGCCGATACTATAACCGGTGAAAAATGTGACGCGTAACCCTATCCTCCGCCTGACTGCGCTGCCGATGGCAATGCTTGTAACCGGCGTACCGGCATATGCGCAGAGTGACGCGTCCCTTGGCATTCCCGATATACTATCGCCGGTGGAGCTTTCCGACGTCGAAATACCGCCTTTGACTTCACCGCAAAACCCGGATGAAATCGCCTTCAGCGCCCAAATGGTGGAATATGACGGCTCCGGCGATATCGTTGTCGCGACCGGCGATGTGCAGATGGTGCGGGCTGGCGCGCGGCTGCACGCTGACCGCGTGTCGTGGAATCGCAGAACCGGTGCGGTGGAGGCGACCGGCAATGTCGCGATCCGCACGCCTCAGGGAGAGTCGGCCTATGCGGATTCGGCTACGCTGACGGACACCCTGCGCGACGGCATGGTCGAAAACCTGCGTATCGTGCTCGAGAATGGCGGGCGGCTCGCGGCGCGACAGGGCGCGCGTGTCGACACCGTCTCAACGCTGGAGAACGCGGCATATACGCCCTATCGGGCCCGCGGATATGATGGCGAACCACGCGAACCGAGCTGGCGGATAACCGCTGCCCGGATCGTGCACGATCCGGCGACCAACCGTATCCGCTACAGCAATGCCCGGTTCGAGCTTTTCGGCGTCACCGTCATGGCGTTGCCCGCTTTTTCGCACCCAGACGGCACCGCAGGAGGGGCAAGCGGATTCCTCGTTCCGGATCTGCGGCTAAGCCGTACAAACGGGCTTGAGGTCGGAATTCCCTATTATCTGCAGATCGCGCCCAATCGAGACCTGACCATAACGCCGCGTTTTTATTCCGAGGTGCTGCCTTCGATTTCTGCGAACTACAGAAACCTCGCTGCTGAGGGCGCGTTCCAGGTCGGAGGCATGATAACTTACGGAACACGGCGCGATCTGGATCCGGTGCTGGGCTTCACATCGAGCGGAAATAAGGATGTTCGCGGATATATCGAGGCGAATGGCCGCTTTCAGTTCACCCCCTATTGGAGCGTAAGCGGCTCGGGGCGGCTGACGACCGATGACACTTTTCTGCGTCGCTATGACATATCGCGCGACGACAGGCTGCGTTCGACCGTCGCGGTCGAGCGGGTTGGGATAGACAGTTATTTTTCGTTGGCCGGATGGGCCGTGCAGGATCTTCGCCTGACCTCCGATTCCGGCCAGCAGCCCTTTGCCATTCCCGTGCTCGACTATCGGATGCGGATGCGCGAAAACCTGATTGGCGGGACGATCAAGCTGCAGGCGAATACAATGGGCGTCGTTCGCACCGCCGGCCAGGATACGCAGCGCGCCTTTGCCAGCGCAGAATGGAATTTGAGCCGGATAACGTCGCTGGGGCAACAGGTGACGCTCACGGCTCTGGTGCGGGGCGATGCCTATCATTCCGACGAAAACGCCGACACCGTAACGGATTTCTACCGCGGCGAAGAAGGCTGGCAGTTCCGCGGTATCGGTGCAGTTTCCGCAGATATCGCATGGCCCTTTGTCGGGGAGTTCATGGGCGGCGTTCAGCGCTTCACGCCGCGCGTCCAGTTTGTCGCGACACCGCCGCTGTCAAACCTTGAAGTCCCGAACGAGGACTCCCGGTCGATCGAACTCGA
>JBPOET010000411.1:0-2270 GCA_051251675.1 Parasphingopyxis sp.
GTCCGATTTCCATCAGTGAATCGGAGCGCACGATATGCGTCGATGAACGCTGCACCATGGTGACATCGACATCGTTCTCCCACAGCGCGGCACAGATATCATGCGCCGAATTGTTGGAACCGATCACCACGACCTTCTTCCCCTGGAAGGCATCCGGACCGGGATGCTGCGAGGAATGATGCTGATCGCCCTGAAATCGCGCCGCCCCTTTGAATCGAGGGATATTCGCCTTGCCTGACATGCCTGTTGCCAGCACCAGATTGCGCGGGTGCAGCGTCACCTGCTCGCCGTCGCGATCAACCACGACCGTCCACAATCCCGTTGCCTCATCATAACTGGCCGACTGCGCCGTACTGCTTGTCCAGTAGTTCAGCTCCATCACCCGGGTATACATCTCCAGCCAGTCTCCCAGCTTGTCCTTGGGAGCAAAGATTGGCCAGTTCGCCGGAAAGGGCAGATACGGCAGGTGGTCATACCAGACGGGATCGTGCAGGCACAGGGATTTATAGCGGTTGCGCCAGCTGTCACCGGCTCGTTCGTTCTTCTCGATGATGATGGTCGGCACGCCCAGTTGCCGCAACCGTGCGCCCAGTGCAATACCACCCTGCCCGCCGCCGACGATCACGACTTCCGGCTGTTGCGAATAGCCCAGTTCGGCAAGCTCCCGCTCACGCTCCTCAGCCCAGGACTTGCGGTTGCGCGACGCGCCGTGTTTCGCACCCATGGGCCGTTCGAAACCCAGGGGCTCTTCATGCCCTTTCAATTCGACGGCAGCTGTCAACAGGGTCCAGATCTTCTCGTTCCTGATGCGTACCAGGCCATAGCCTCGAGCGACCGCTGTCTCGAAGTTGATCCAGCTGGTGAGAACACCATCTTCTTCGGTGGCAATTTCACCATCGGGTATATGCCAGTTGCAAGGCCCGGTGCTCTCCAGCTGGGACTCCAGCATGTCCCGGATCCCGGCCTTGCCTTCGACTGTCTTGATATTCCAGGTGAAGGAAACCAGATCTCGCCAGTAGCAATCGTCGTCGAACAACTCCAGCGTGCGATCGATGTCCTTTGCTGTCAGAGCCTCTTCAAGCTTCTCCAGCAGTGCGGTGACTTTTCCGTTGGGGGCAACGTCCAGCATTGCACTTCTCCTCGGTAGTGGTGAGTGGAGATCTGATGTAACCACCTTCAACCGCCAGAGTGAACGACAGGCGCAGCTGTTTTGCGCGACAGGAAGTGCTCGATACGCTGCCAGCTGCGGCAAATGCAACACATTGCAACACTATCGATACAACTGCGACACTTCAAGGCACCTCCGACGCAATGCATCGAACGCCATTTCGTGAGAAATCAGACAACGATCAATCGGGGCGTTGCAATCCCGCACGCTGTATTCGACGATGCACGGTACTGCGGTTCACCCCCAGCACTCTGGCTACCCGCGAGATATTCCACTGACAGGAATCGAGCAGCTGCGCCAGGTCTCGGGGTTTTCCTGCTGCAGGTTCGGAGGCTGCCACACTGTCTGCCAGGCTGGGTGGTAGATGCTCCACATCGATCATGCCGCCTGGACACAGAGCAATGGCCACATCCACCACATTGCCCAACTCTCGCAGATTGCCCGTCCAGCTTCGCGCTGCCAGGTTTTCCTGCGCAGCCCGGGTAAAGCGATAAGCCGGCGGGTCGGTATGACAACGCTGCTGCAACACGTGCTGCAGTATCCAGCTGAAATCCTGACGCTGCCTCAGGGCAGGCAATACGAGCGTGGTTCCCATCAGTCGGTGCAGCAGGTCTGCCCGGAACCTGCCATCCCGGGCAAGTTCAGCCGGTGATTCACGCGACGAACACAACAGACGCGGCACGGTACGCACCATGCGGGCGTTGCCGTCACTGTCATCCAGCTCCACCAGCAGCCTCATCAGGGCATCCTGGGCCCCCGGTTGAAGATCCGCCAGTTCCTCGATGTACAAGGAACCGCCATCGATTCCCCGAGCGCCTGTTTCCGCCTCGTCCACGATGCTCTTCAACCACTGACCGTTGTCTATCATGGCCGGCACCAGGCCAATACAACTCAAGACCCGAAAACGCTGAGCCGGTGTGCGACTGTCATGCATGGCCCTGGCCAGGCTGCGCCTGCCGCTGCCTGACTCCCCCTGTATGCACACCGGTACCGTACTCTCCACCAGACGGCTGGCCATGCGTTGCACGCGCAGCATCGCATCATCACCACCGTGCAGATCGTTGAGCGGATTGCTGCGCGCACGGCGAGGTGAGGGCTGCGC
>JBPOET010000412.1:0-2263 GCA_051251675.1 Parasphingopyxis sp.
GGCCAGCGCGGAGAACGGGGCGCTATCGTCGGCGGCACGCGTTTCTTCCGACTCCTCGTCGCCAGGCTTGATTCCCTTGATGGCGGGAACGTCGAGCGGACTTGGCAGATAGTCGACCACTGCGTCGAGCAAGGGCTGGACACCCTTGTTCTTGAAGGCCGAGCCGCACAGCACCGGAACGAATTTCTGGTCAAGCGTACCCTTGCGGATGAGCTTTTTCAGCGTGGCCATATCCGGCTCGGTGCCTTCCAGATAGGCTTCCATGACATCGTCGTCCTGCTCAACGGCGAGCTCGAGCATCGTTTCGCGCGCCGCGGCCGCAGCGTCGATCATGTCGTCGGGAATGTCAGTGATTTCGAATTCCGCGCCCAGCGATTCGTCCTTCCAGACGATCGCGTTGTTGGCCACCAGATCGACAACGCCTTTGAGGTTGGATTCGAGGCCGATCGGCAAGGTCAGCACAAGCGGCGTCGCGCCGAGGCGATCAACGATCATTTCGACGCACATGTCGAAATTCGCGCCCGTACGGTCGAGCTTGTTGATGAAGCACATCCGCGGCACCTGATACCGGTCGGCCTGCCGCCATACGGTTTCGGACTGAGGCTCGACACCGGCAACGCCGTCAAACACGGCGACCGCGCCGTCGAGTACGCGAAGCGCGCGTTCGACTTCGATCGTGAAGTCGACATGGCCCGGCGTATCGATGATGTTGATCCGGTGCTCTTTCCAGAACGTCGTCGTTGCAGCGGAGGTAATGGTAATACCGCGCTCCTGCTCCTGCTCCATCCAGTCCATCGTCGCGGCGCCGTCATGGACTTCGCCGATCTTGTAGGATTTCCCGGTATAATAGAGGATGCGCTCGGTCGTCGTCGTCTTACCGGCATCGATGTGCGCCATGATGCCGATATTACGATACATTTCGATCGAAGTGTCGCGGGCCATTTCAAATTGCTCCAGTGATCGGCCAGCAGGGCCGAATTCAGTTCAGTGTCCGTGCTACCAGCGCCAGTTACCAGCGATAGTGCGAGAAAGCGCGGTTGGCTTCAGCCATCTTGTGCGTGTCTTCACGCTTCTTGACCGCATTGCCGCGATTGTTGGACGCATCCATCAATTCACCGGAAAGGCGTGCCGCCATCGTATTCTCGCCGCGGCTGCGCGCCGCACCGATGAGCCAGCGAATGGCCAGCGCCTGGGCGCGCTCCGGGCGAACCTCGACCGGCACCTGATAGGTAGCACCGCCAACGCGGCGGCTGCGCACTTCAACACCGGGCTTGATGTTGTTCAACGCATCATGAAACACCTGTACCGGATCAGCCTTGGACTTCGCCTCGATCTGGTCGAGCGCGCCATAGACGATACCTTCGGCGACGGACTTCTTGCCGTCGTACATCAGGTTGTTCATGAATTTCGAAAGCACCTGATCTCCAAATTTGGGATCGGGCAGAATTTCCCGTTTCTCGGGACGGCGACGACGTGACATATCGTTAAACCTCTTCGATCAATCTTATTTGGGACGCTTGGCGCCGTATTTGGAACGGCTCTGCCGGCGGTCTTTCACGCCCTGCGTATCGAGAACGCCGCGCAGCACATGATAGCGGACGCCGGGAAGGTCGCGCACACGACCGCCACGGATCAGCACAACCGAGTGCTCCTGCAGGTTATGCCCCTCACCCGGGATATAGCTGATGACTTCGCGCTGGTTGGTCAGGCGGACCTTGGCAACCTTGCGCAGAGCCGAGTTCGGCTTTTTCGGGGTCGTGGTATAGACGCGCGTGCAAACGCCCCGCTTCTGCGGGTTCGCTTCCATCGCGGGCACTTTCGATTTCGCCTTTTGCGGCGTGCGACCCTTACGGATCAGCTGATTGATCGTTGGCATGAAGCCCTTCACCTTTGTCAGTTACTCTGTCACGGGCACGCCGCATGTTTCCGAGTCCGGATATTCCGGAAGCCGGAAACGCACAAAGGCCTTCCGGTAACCGCTAACGGCTCCGCAAGGCCCCATACACGCCAATGGCAATGTTCAAGCTCATTGTCCCATGTCGAATCGCGCCGGGGGAAACCCACAAGCGATCTTCCGGACGGGCGGGGATATAGCCCCGGTCCGGCAGACGGTCAATGGCGCAAGCGCAACATTATGTCGCAGGTGCACAATGCTTCGGGATTGCGTAGAGAGTTTGATTGATGAAGCTGAACGTCCATCTCTCTTCCGTACGCAACTGCCGCCTGTGCGCGGGAACTATTCCCGACCCGATCCGGCCTGTCC
>JBPOET010000413.1:0-2262 GCA_051251675.1 Parasphingopyxis sp.
CTTCTGTATCGGCCATGTCGGCCCGGAAGCCGCCGATTGCGGGCCGATTGCGCTGGTCGAAGATGGCGACATCATCAGCATCGACGCCGAAGCCGGGACGATCGATCTCGATGTCGAACCGGCAGTTCTGGAAGCGCGCCGCGCCGCCTGGAAACCGCGCCAGAATGACTATCAGGCGGGCACGCTGTGGCGCTATGCCCAGAATGTGGGGCCGGCGCGAACCGGCGCGCTCACCCATCCCGGGGCGAAAGCGGAAACCCATGTTTATGCGGATATTTAGCGGCATAACAATATTCGGTCTGCTCGCTGCATGCGGCGGCGGGGAAACGGATCGCGCATCGCGATCCAATTCCGATCCCTTGCTCGAAGCGGAAGCGCAGGCGCGGGCCGAGCTTGCGGAAAGCGGGATGATCTACTGCGCCGTGGACGGCGCTTCGGGATTCCGCCCGGACTGCCAGATCGAACGAACGCAGGGGAACGAGGGCGTGATCCTGACGATGCGACACCCCAGCGGAGGCTTTCGGCGATTGCTCGTCACGAACGATGGCCGGGGCCTGATCGCTGCTGACGGCGCCGAGCCTGCCGTCGTTACCCCGGTGTCCGAGCGCGAAATCGAGGTCGCCATCGCCTTCGACCGGTATCGGCTACCGGCAACGGTGCGGTGATGTCTCGGCCAATCCTGACCGCCAAAGAGATGGTCGCAGCGGAAGGCGCTGCGATTGCGGACGGCGTGTCGGTCGGTGAACTGATGGAGCGGGCGGGCAGGGCGATAGCCGATATCGCCTGGCGCATCGCGGGCAAGAGCGAGGCGCTTATCCTGTGCGGCCCCGGCAACAATGGCGGCGACGGCTATGTCGCCGCGCGCCTGCTGGCCGATCATGGCTGCAATGTACGGGTCGCGGCACTGGCTGCCCCCAAGACCGACGTTGCGAGAGCCGCGCGCGAACGTTGGAATGGGCCGGTCGAACCCATTGCCGATGCAAAAAGCGCACCGCTGCTGATCGATGCGCTGTTCGGCACCGGGCTGATGCGCCCGCTCAGCGATACTCTCGCCAAGACATTGGCTGAACATGTCGGAAAGGCGCGTTACAGCATTGCCGTTGACCTGCCGAGCGGGATCGAAACCGATAGCGGCGCGCTCTTGTCGCCCGTTCCGGAATTCGATGTGACGGTTGGGCTTGGCGCGCTCAAGCCGGCTCATCTTCTTCAGCCTTCCGCCCGCTATCTGGGCCGGGTCATTATAGGTGACATCGGTGTTGAGGCCTCCAGCAACCTGATCGAGCTGGGGCGTCCCAGTATCGCGGCGCCAACGCCGGGCGATCACAAATATTCCCGGGGCTTCGTGCTGGTGGCCGAAGGGGCAATGGCCGGTGCCGCCAGCCTGTGCGCAGGTGCGGCGATGCGGGCGGGAGCCGGGTATGTGGTGCTGGCCGGGCCGGACAAGGGTGCAGGGCCTCTGGCGCTTGTCCACCGCCCGGCTACCGATCCGCGCGCGCTTGGCGATTTGCTGGCTGACGAACGGGTTGACGTCGCGGTTATCGGCCCCGGGCTCGGGCTGGATGAAACGGCCGATGCGCGCCTCGACGGAATATTGGCATCGGGCCGCAAGCTGGTTCTGGACGCCGATGCGCTGACACTGGTTGCGAGGCGCGGCGCGAAGTGTCTCAGCGCGCTTGAATCACCGCCGATCCTGACGCCCCATCATGGCGAATTTGTCAGGCTTTTCGGCGAGTGTGCAGGGAGCAAGATCGATCGAACGCGCGAGGCTGCCGAGCGGTCGGGCGCCATCGTCGTCTACAAGGGCAGCGATACCGTGATTGCAGCCCCCGACGGCCGTGCCGCGATCGCCCCGCCGGCGCCAGCTTGGCTCGCCAGCGCGGGAACCGGTGACGTGCTGACCGGAATCGTCGCGGCACGTTATGCAGCGGGTGGAGACGCTTTCACCGCAGCTTGCGAAGCCGTGTGGCTGCATGCTGAAGCGGCGAGGCGGGCCGGGCCATTCCTGATTGCCGACAATCTCGTCGGCGCACTGCCCGGCGCGCTTGCCGCCTGTCTTCAATAGCCTTCTCTAGAAAACGGTCATCGCCGCATTGATCGTGAGCCAGATCAGCACGATGCTCGAAAGTGCGAACAGCATGAAGCGGAACATCACCCGGTTGATAGTGACCTGCACCAGACTGTGCAGGACGCGGAGGCCGACATAGACCCAGGCCAATGTAGCGTTCAGCCCTGCGCCCGCCCCGATCATCGCGAGGGTAAGGG
>JBPOET010000414.1:0-2261 GCA_051251675.1 Parasphingopyxis sp.
GGATGAAGAAGGGTGGCTTGACTATGCCACGCTCGACGAAATGCGCCAGGGTGTACAGATGGCCGACGTCATAACATTCGAACTCGAAGCGGCTACCGTGTCCCTCTCCGAGCTGCTGCAGAACGCATTCGATATCCTGAAAGGTATTCTTGAAGATCATGTCGCGCGAGCCTTCCAGAAAGGGTAGCTCCCAGTCGTGCTGCCACGTCTTGCGCCGATCAGCAGCACCGAACAGACCGAAATTCATGGAGCCCAGATTCAGGGAGCACATTTCCGGTCGCATATGCAGGGCACCGGCCAGCCGTTGTTCCAGCGACATCAGGGCGCTGCCACCGGTCGTGATGTTGATCACCGCGTCGCAGTGCTCGCGCATGGGCGCCGTGGCCTGTTCGTAGAGTTGTGGATCTGCAGAGGGTTTGCCGCTGGCGGGGTCCCGGGCGTGTACATGCAGAATGGCAGCCCCCGAGAGTGCTGCGGCGACTCCCTGCGTCCCTGTGTCCTCGGGGGTGACGGGCAGATAGGGGGACATGGAGGGCGTGTGTACCGAACCGGTCAGGGCACAGCTGATGATGATTGCGGACATCAGAGTCTGACTCCCTTGAAAAAGCGGTCGAGACTGCGGCGCAGTCTGGCCATCAGTTCCTCGATGGTTTCTTCATCGCTGATGAGGGGCGGACAGACCATGAAATGATCGCCGAGCAGACCGCCGCGGGTGCGCCGTGAATAGATGATCAGACCTTCCTCGTAGGCAATGTCAACCAGTTTCTGATGCGCCTCGAGTGCTGCTGGCAAGGGTTGCATGCTCTTTCGGTCATTGACCAGTTCGAAGGCCAGTAACAGGCCCATGCCACGTACATCGCCGATATGCGGGTAGTCCTGCATCAGGGATTGTAGCCGACACTTGAGAAGATCGCCGATGGTGCGCGCCTGTTGCATGAGGTCGACGCCGGTATGCACGCCCTGCAGTTCTTCCAGCACCGCCAGACCTGCGGCACAGGCCAGCGGGTTGCCTGCGTAGGTGAAGCCGTGAATGAAACCGCCATCATCCAGTACCGCCCTGACGATGTCGTCTCTGGCCGCCATGCCGCCCAGGGGCATATAGCCAGCGGCAAAGCCCTTGGACAAGACCACGATATCGGGCGTGACCTGCCAGTGTTCAGCGGCGAGGAATGTACCGGTTCGGCCGCCGCCCGTCATCACCTCATCGAGTATCAGGAGCACACCGTAGCGGTTGCAGATCTCTCTGATGCGCGGCAGGTAGGAGTCGGGTGCTACCAGCGCACCGGTTGACGCACCACCGACAGGTTCCACCACGAAGGCCAGTACGGTTTCCGGTCCCTGTCTGAGTATCTCGGCTTCCAGCATGTCGGCATAATGCAAGCCGCGTTGCTCCTCGCTGAGCTGATCCGTGTCCAGATAGCAGGTGGGCGCCGGTATCTTTGCCGATTCATGCAGCATGGGAGCGAAGGGTGCTGTCATGGAGGTCTGACCCGTCAGTCCCAGCGCACCCAGTGTGGCGCCGTGGTAGCTGGGAAAGCGGGAAATGAATTTGTAGCGTGTGGACTCACCCGTGGCCACGGCGTATTGTCGAGCCAGCTTCAAGGCACTTTCCACCGCTTCCGAACCGCCCGAGACGAAGAACAGCTGATTGATGTCGGCAGGCATCAGGGCTGCACATTGTCTGGCCAGTTGCTCGGAGGCATCGTTCTCGAAATGCAGGCGATAGGCGAAGGTGGCACGTTCCATCTGCCGGCGCATGGCCTCCAGCACTCGAGGGTTGCCGTGACCGATGTTGCAGACCATGGCACCGGAGGAACCATCCAGATAGCGCTTGCCGTCAATATCCCACAGGTGAACGCCATGGGCTCGCTGCAGCAACGGCCGACGCAAGCGCGTCTGGTAGAAAAGATGTGAGGGCGCGGCCTGATTCATGGCGGCGTCTCCAGCACCACAGCATCGCGATGGCGCACTTTCAGGCTCACGTTGTCGCCTTCGTTGAAGGCCGGGCCATCGAGCATGTTGAGCGCCTGCAGGGTGTGCTTGCCACAATGCAGGAAGTAGCGAACGGCCTGTCCCTGATAGTCAACGGTTGCAATACTGGCGCTCAGGTACAAGCCATCGTGCGAGCGCTTCTCGTCGGCACTCTGCACGATCAGATGTTCACTGCGCAGCACCAGGCGCATGGCCGTGCCCGGTGCACAGGCAGGACAGCGTGCGCGTGGTACGGGAATCATGCCCAGATCATCCACCTCGAGCAGGAC
>JBPOET010000415.1:0-2260 GCA_051251675.1 Parasphingopyxis sp.
CACCCGGACATGGCGTTCATGCAATCGGTCGACGGGCCGGTCCGTTCGGACATCAGCTGCACCTTCTTCCTGCAGGACCCAAGCCAGTACGAAGGCGGCGCGCTGCATATCAAGCAGTCCGACGGACATATGCGTTTCAAGGGAGAGCTCGGCTCGGCAATAGTCTACCCGTCGACCACCCTGCACGAGGTGGAAGAGGTCACGAGAGGCGAGCGCATCGTCGGCATCACCTTTATCGAGAGCCAGGTTGCCGACCCGGCCAAACGGGAACTCCTTTACGAGCTGAACGAGGTCGCGGCACTTGAAGGCGCGAACATGTCGGCGGAGAATTTCACCCGTATTCAAACGGTTCAGCAGAATCTGTTCCGTCGCTGGGGTGAATGCTAGGAAGCCGCCGTCAGGCGCGATCCTCCAGCCCTGTCCGCCTTACGACCCGCAGTGCCATTCGGCGCGCATTTCCGTCTCGCCGTCCTGCCCCTCTTCCCGGATCACGACGGTGGCGGGCTTCACCCGAACCTCTTCGATCTGTTCGCCCTCGCCTTCGCCCGGCGTGACGGTGATTGAGAATACGCCGGCCGTGAACGTGCCGCCATCCCAAAGCGCATCCAGATCGCCATCGAATTCGAAATGCCGCAGCGTGCCGTTGGGCAAGGCGATCGCATCGCCCTCCACGGCCACGAGCAACGCCTTGCCATCGGCCTCGACGCTGCAACCTGCGCCGGCTTCGAGCTCGGCCTCGATATCCGCATAGGAGATCGGCGCCAGTTCGGGGGCGGCGACTTCCGGTACGGTATCGACCGGAGTCAGCAACTGCGGCGCTTCCGCCCCATCCTCCACCATGCCGTTTGTGGTCACTTCGGTCTCGCTCAGCTGGCCGTCCCCGCACGCACCGAGCGCCAATGCGCCCGCTGCGATCATCCAGTTCCGGGCCGTGACATGCCTGTTATCGTTCATAATTCCGGTCTTTATCCTAATAGCCCATCAGAGACAGGACTTCCTTGCGGCTCCTGTCGTCGTCCAGGAAACAACCCAACAAACGCGATGTCATCATCCGCACACCCGGGGTCCGCACGCCCCGCGCCGTCATGCAGCTATGGCTTGCGCAGATGACAACCGCAACGCCATGGGGCTGGAGATGATCCCAGATGCACTGGGCGATCTCCGCCGTCATGCGCTCCTGCACCTGCAACCGGCGGGCGAAGCCGTTCATCACCCGCGCCAGTTTCGAAATGCCGACAACCCGTTCCTTCGGCATATAGGCGATCGACGCCGTACCGATGATCGGCGCCATATGATGTTCGCAGTGCGACTGGAACGGAATGTCTTTCAGCAAAACGAGTTCGTCATACCCCCCCACTTCCTCGAACGTGCGGGAGAGGTGAACGGACGGATCCTCTTCATAGCCCAGGCAATATTCCTTCCAGGCGCGGCCGACGCGCTGCGGCGTGTCGATCAGCCCTTCGCGCGTCGGATCGTCTCCGCTCCAGCGGATCAGCGTCCTGATCGCCTCCTGCACTTCATCGGGAACCGCTATCTTGCCCGGCAAAGGGTCCAGGTCGCCATCAAGGGCATGGTCAAATTCGCTCATGGTCGGCCTTTTCCTGATAATAGCGGGATAGTCCACTAGCTAGGTACTCCAGGCCGGTTCGTAAAGCTGGGGGACAACCGAAATCCGGCGAGCGCCGCATACCCTGCGTTGCACCCTCATACCGCCCGCGCTGTCGCAAAGGCTGACGAACCGGCGCCTTAAGCGCCATCCTCGCTCATCACAATTTCGCCGACCGCAGTCGCAGCGCGTTACCGATCACCGAAACAGAACTCAGGCTCATCGCGGCGGCAGCGATCATCGGGCTGAGCAGCAGGCCGAAAAACGGATATAAAATACCCGCAGCGAGCGGCACGCCCAGGCTGTTGTAGACGAAGGCGAAAAACAGATTCTGGCGAATGTTGCGCATCGTCATCGCGCTCAACCGTCGCGCCCGGACAATCCCCGTGAGATCGCCTTTCACCAGCGTGATCCCGGCGCTTTCCATGGCGACATCCGTGCCGGTGCCCATCGCCACGCCGATATCGGCGGCGGCAAGCGCGGGGGCGTCGTTGATCCCGTCGCCGGCCATCGCCACGATCCGGCCCTCGGCCTTGAGTTCGCCGACGATCCGGTGCTTGTCTTCCGGCGAGACATTGGCGCGGACATCGTCGATTCCCACTTGGCGGGCAACGGCCTGCGCCGTGCCTTCGGCATCTCCCGTCAGCATGACGA
>JBPOET010000416.1:0-2253 GCA_051251675.1 Parasphingopyxis sp.
GGATGTAGTCGTTTCGCTTGGCGGATTGCGCGATCGCCAGCGCCGGACCAGCGGTATCGAGCGGCGATACGAGATTTACGCCTCCGGCGAGCTGCTGACGGCGTCGGTCGACGCGCGGCTGGCTTCGGACAATCGCGGGGTTCCGCAGTCGCTGCGGGTGCGGGCCTTCCGCAGCTCGAACACGGGCAATCTGCTCGGCCCCCTGCAGGCGACCCATTTCGCGATCGGCGATGTCGCCAGCCAGTCTTCGCCGATTGCGGTGCAACCGACCTCCGGGCGCGGCCTGATCGTCACCAACCGGCCCCTGGATCAGCCGGACAGCTTCGATCGCCGCACTTTTCGCGGCGAATTGCCCGATGGCTGGGAAGCCGAACTCTATCGCAACGGCCAGTTGCTGGCTTTCTCCATGGATCGCGGCGATGGCCGGTACGAATTTGTCGATGTCGAGCTGCGCTACGGCATCAACCGGTTCGAGGTCGTGCTGTACGGGCCCCAGGGGCAGACGCGCCGGGAAACCGAGGTGATCAATGTCGGTGCGGCGAGCATTCCGCCGCGCCAGACATGGTATTGGGCCGGCGCGAGCCAGGACAATCGCGACCTGATCTCGATCGACAATCGCGATTTTGCGCGCGGATCCAACTGGCGGGCGGGTTTCGGCCTCGAACGCGGGATCAATGCGCGCACCTCGCTGGCATTCCAGCTCAACAATCTGGTTATCGCCGATGAGCGCGTCACGGTGGTCGAGGGCTCGGTGCGCCGCGCGATCGGGCCGGCGCTGGTCGAAATAACCGCTGCATGGGCGGATAATGGCGGATATGCGGCCCGCGCCCAGCTTCTGGGCCGGTTCGGCCGGGCCTATATCAGCGCGGAATCGGTTATCGCGCGCGATTTTCGTACCGAACGCTATGGCACGGACACGACCGGGCGCCACAGCCTTGCCCTTGATCACAGCCTCAATATCGGCCGCGTCGTTATGCCGGTCCGGGTGCAGGCGACCTATCAGACTCGCGCCAACGGGGCGGATCAGCTAGACGTTGCGGCCCGGATATCCGCCAATATGCGCCGTTTCGCGCTGACCGGCGAGATCGGATATCGGCGCCAGACGACGAACGACACTGTCGGCCCGCCGGCTCAGACCAATGCCGCGATCCTCGCCAATGGCCGGGTCGGGCGCGTACGCCTGAGAGGCGAGGCGCGCTGGCGGCTTTCACCGGGCAGCCGGTTCGAAAGCGCCGCGCTCACCGCCGACTGGGCCGCCGGCGAAAACAGCGCCTGGCGCGCGGAACTCGGCTATCAGGCGACATTGGACCGGGCGCGGGCGAGCATCGGCTATGTCCGGCGCTTCAACCGCTTCGCCCTGACCGCCTCGGCCGAAGCGGCGACCGATGGTTCGGTCGCGGCCGGGCTCAATCTCGCCTTCAGCATCGGCCCGAATCCGCGCGGCGGCGTTCATGTCACGGCCGACAAGCTGGCGAGCAGCGGGCAGACCGTCGCGCGCGTCTATCGCGATCTCAACAATGACGGAATCCGCCAACCGGGCGAACCCTATGAGGAAGGCGTGCAGATCACGACCGGCCGCGCGCCCTCCAACGAGCCGACCGACGAAAACGGCGTGGCGGTTGTCACCGGAATGACCCCATACCGGCCGATCCTCGTCGGCATCGACACGTCCTCGCTGGCCGATCCCTTCGTTCAGCCCCGCGGGCCGGGCGTCGTCGTCACGCCGCGCCCCGGAATTGCCGCGGTTGTCGAACTGCCGCTGGTCAGCGCCGGCGAAGTCGACGGCGTGCTGGTGCGGGCGGGCGGCGGCGCGCTGGAAGGCGTGGATCTGGAGCTTGTCGATGTCGAAGGCCGGGTGGTGAAGACGATGCGCACCGATTTCGACGGCTTCTTCGTCTTCGAAGGCGTGCCCTATGGCGAATACAGCGTCCGCATTGCCCAGCTTTCGGCCCAGGCCATCGGCGTAAACGCGGCGCTTGGCCGCCGGGCTTTCGTTTCGGACGAAACCGACAGCGTCCGGCTCGGCACGGTCGCCGTCAGCGGACCTGTCGCTTCAAGCGAATAGCGGGCCGGTGCCGCGATTTCCCGATAGGGAAATTCTGACAAACCAAAAGTCGCGCGGCGCGACTTTTCAAGGCTCTAAATCATTGAAATATTGGAAAATGGTGCGGTCGAGAAGACTCGAACTTCCACGGGCGTTAGCCCACAACGACCTCAACGTTGCGCGTCTACCAGTTCCGCCACGACCGCACA
>JBPOET010000417.1:0-2247 GCA_051251675.1 Parasphingopyxis sp.
GTTCAATAGCAGGCGGCGAGCAGTGCATGGATGGCAAGGGCCAGCAAACACAGGGTCGACAGGACGAAGACGGCAAACCGCACCATGACCTTGTTCCACAGAACCTGGATCAGGCTGTGAACGATGCGCAGGCCAACATAGGCCCAGGCCAGCCAGACATTGATCCATGCATCTCCGGAGCCGGTCAGCGCGACGATGAAGACGGTCGCATAGAAGAGCGTGGGCTGTTCGACGAGATGGGTATAGTTATGCGATTTCCAGTTGACCTTGTCGGGAATAACACCTTCCAGATCCTGTCCGCGCCCGCCGGGCCTCGCGCCCATATCGATGCCGGCTTTGGCTATCGCCGGAAAGCGGGTTGCCGCCATCCAGAAAAGGATGAAGAGGGTCCAGACGACAAGAACGGCGGCCGGTGCGAGAATTTGACTGTTCATTTTGCTTCCCCGTTTCTGATGCGCGAAGACTGGCGCAGCGCCAAAAAGTTGTCAAATGCAACCGACCTGGTTGCAGTGGACCGATAGCCGCGCTAGCCGGAAATCATGCAGAACAGAAAATCACGGACACCGACTTTGGCGGGGATTGAGGATGCCGCGGAGCGCATCCGAGAGATCGTGCCGCCGACACCCCTGATTCCGTTTGAAACCGAATTTGGCCAAGTCTGGCTGAAATGCGAAAACCTCCAGCCGATCGGAGCGTTCAAGCTGCGCGGCGGCTATCACCGCCTCGCTGCGATGAGCGCAGAAGAGCGGAAAACCGGGGTTGTAGCGTTTTCATCCGGCAATCATGCGCAAGGTGTGGCCTGGGCGGCAAAACGCCTCGGCATGCCTGCATTGATCGTGATGCCGTCCGATGCGCCCCGGGCAAAACTGGATGCGACCAGGGCGCTGGGCGCCGAGATCGTCACCTACGATCGTATGACCGAAGGGCGTGAGGAGCTTGCCGCCCGACTGGCCGAAGACCGCGGCGCGATTGTGGTGCCCAGCTTCGACGATCCCTGGGTGGTCGAAGGGCAGGGCACGGCAGCGCTCGAGGCGCTCGAACAGATGACGGCTTTGGCAGGCGGCCCGCCGGACAGCGCAGTTATCTGTTGCGGTGGTGGCGGGCTTTCCGCGGGTACGGCCCTTGTCCTGCCCGATGCGCAGATCACGATAGTCGAGCCGGAGGGCTGGGACGATATGGCGCGGTCCCTTGCCGCCGGCGAAATCGAACCTGTCGGTCCCAATCCGCCTGACACGCGCTGCGACGCGCTACAGACGATGCGGGTCGCGCCGATCACCTTCGATATTCTCAAAGCCCATGGCGCAACCGGCGTCGCTGTAAGCGAAGAGGAGGTCGCCCATGCGATGCGGGTGGCCTATTCCCGGTTGCAACTGGTCGTCGAGCCGGGGGGAGCGGTTGCGCTCGCCGCCGTGCTGGCCGGCAAGGTGAAGCCCAGGGGACGCACCATGGTCACCCTTTCGGGCGGCAATGTGGATCCTGCGGTTTTCGCCGAGATTATCCAGGGATAGGCCGGTCCGATGCTGCTCGCTGCCAATATTGCGCTGTCGATAGCCATGTTCGCCGTCTTCGCGCTCGGCGCGGGCGGCATTTATCTATGGGCGAAGCGCAGCGAGAGGCATCGCGGGTTGCTGATGCTTGCGGCCGCGCTTGTCATTCTCGTCAATGTCCTGATCTGGACTGTGCCCAACCCTATTTGATCGGGCAGTCCGGATCGAGCCGCATATCCAGATAATCGTCGACCGATTTCATCAGCGGCGTCATCTCACGTTCGAAGAAATGATTGGCGCCGGGGATCACATCATGCTGGATCGTGATGTGCTTCTGGGTCCGCAGCTTGTCGACAAGCTTCTGCGTGCCCGACGGGGTCGCAACCTCGTCCTGGTCGCCCTGGATGATCACGCCGGATGCGGGGCAGGGCGCGAGGAAGCTGAAGTCATACATGTTCGCGGGCGGTGCGATGGTGATGAAACCGCGAATTTCGGGGCGGCGCATCAGAAGCTGCATGCCGATCAGCGAACCGAATGAAAAACCTGCCACCCATGTCGTTTCCGCTTCGGGATGAAAGGTCTGGATCCAGTCTAGCGCAGCTGCGGCATCGGAAAGTTCGCCCACGCCATTGTCGAACTCGCCCTGGCTCTTGCCGACACCGCGAAAGTTGAAACGCAGGGTTGCAAAGCCGCGATTGACGAACGTCTTGTAGAGCGCCTGAACGATGGCATTGTTCATTGTGCCACCGCCCTGCGGATG
>JBPOET010000418.1:0-2247 GCA_051251675.1 Parasphingopyxis sp.
ATCGCGCATCCGCGAGAAGAGCCGGGCGCCCTGGCTGCGGATCTGCACCTGGCCATAGTCACCCGCCCGAGCCGGTGCCGAGGCGATCGGTTCAAGGTCGAGCCGGGTGGCCATTAGGCAGCACTCTGCTGGGTTGCGGTCTGTACGAACTGGGTCTGCGTAGCAGTACCGCCTGCCTGGACCGGGCCGACCGTGCCGAGGATGCACATTGTAGAAACGGTAGCGGCTGCCACCGCGGCGAAGAAGCGTTGCTGTATGCTGTTCTGGTTGTTCATTTTGGGTCTCCTGAACCTTGGCCTGTGTCTGTGTTCCGACTGTGCCGGTAACGCCAACAACTATGCAGGAGCCGTGCCAGAATCAGAAAATGGGCGATTTACAGGAGCTTGGGGCACCAGACATGTGCCGCCGCACAGGATATGTGCGCACTATTGGCGTAATTTACCAATATTTGGGTAGCCCGTTCTCGGGCGCTGGGCCCTTATTGCGCTGCGCCCTGGCGGGCCATCCAGCGGCGCATCTCTTCTTCAAGCGTGCGCAGGGGGACCGAGCCCATCGCGAGTATGGCGTCGTGAAAGGTTCGCCGGTCGAAACTTTCGCCCAGCGCCGCTTCGGCCTCGCCACGCAACCGCCGGATCGTGAGTTCGCCCAGCTTGTATGCGAGGGCCTGTCCGGGCCAGCTGATGTAACGGTCGATCTCGTTCTCGACCTCGAGATCGGACAGGGCCGTGTTCTCGGCAAGATAGTCGATCGCCTGCTGGCGCGACCAGCCATAGTGATGCAGGCCCGTATCGATAACGAGCCGTGCCGCGCGCCACATCTCGTAGGAGAGCCGCCCGAAATTCTCATAGGGCGTGCGATAGATGCCCATCTCGATACCGAGATACTCGGTGTACAGCCCCCAACCTTCGCCATAGCCGGAGAAATAGGTGTAGCGGCGGAACTCTGGCCCGGCGTCGCGTTCTTCGGCCAGGGCAGCCTGCATTGAATGGCCCGGCGCACATTCGTGCAGGGTTAGTGCGGGTGCATTGTAGAGCGGGCGGCTCGGCAGGTCGTAGGTGTTCATCAAACAGCTTCTGAGGCCGCCGCGCCCGGATGTGTAATAGGGGGCGATTTCATCCGGCACCGGCAGGATGGTGAACCGGCGGCGGGGCAGCAGGCCGATGACATCGCCGATCGTCGCGTCCGCGCGTTTGGCGACATAGGCGGAAAACATCATCAGCTCTTCGGGCGTTTGCGCATAGAATTGGGGGTCGGTGCGCAGGAAGAGGAGAAATTCGTCGAACGTGCCTTCGAAGCCGCTCTCCGCAATCGTCGCGTCCATCTCGGCACGGATACGGGCGACCTCGCCCAGTCCGATCTGGTGGATTTCCTCGGCGGTCAGATCGAGCGTCGTATATTCGCGGATCTGCGCGGCATAATAGGCCTCGCCATCGGGCAGGGCATTGGCGGCCGTCGTTGTCCTGGCGGCAGGCTGATACTCATCGCGGTAAAAGGCCAGCAGGTCGGTATAGGCCGGCACCACCGCTTCGGCGATTGCTGCGCGCGCCTGGGCCTGCAAGGCGGCTTGCCGGTCCGCCGGAATGGCGGCTGGCATATCCAGGAATACGGCATAGAAGGGATTGGCCTCGGGATCGCTTTCGGCATAGCCGACCATAGACTGGTCCCGGCCTGCAAGCGTTACCTGCGGCACGGTAAACCCACGCGTCATGCCATCGCGCATATTGGAGATATTCTCGGCGAAAAACCGCGGAATATCGCGCATCCGGCCGATATAGCGCTCATAATCCTCTGCCGTTCTCAGCCGGCCCGGGCGCGGGCTCAATCCCGTCCAGAACGATGTGTCGCTGGTCAGTGGCATCTCCCATTCACGGTAGCGCGCATCGGCGGCAGCGCTTTCCAGATTGGTCCGGAACACCGATGCATTGACTCTTTCGGCCTCGGAAAGCGCGCTGACGGGGATTGCGTCGAGCTGGCTCAGCATGTCCTCCCAATGCGCGAGGCGGCGCAGCTGGGTCGCCGGATCGACGGCAGGCAGCCGGTCGCCGCTGGCGAGCTGGCCATCGGCATCATGGACCTGCGCGAACTCCTCCATGCTCCATGCCCAGTCCGCTTCGTATAGCGCGCGCAATTGCTCGTCGGCGCTTGCCGGTGCTTCGTTTTGCGTCGCCGAAGCCGCCGCGGCGGGACGCGCCCCGCCCCCCACCCCCCCCCCCGCGCGGGCGCGCCGGACAGCCCGGGCACAGCCCG
>JBPOET010000419.1:0-2246 GCA_051251675.1 Parasphingopyxis sp.
GGATATCGCCCATGGCCCCGCTTGCCCAACCGATTGCCGAAAATCGCCGCCATGATCTCGACTGGCTGCGCTTCATCGCCTTCGCGCTGCTCATTTTCTACCATGTCGGCATGTTCTATGTGAGCTGGGGCTGGCACGTGAAGAGCGTCTATGCCTCATCCGCGGTCGAACCGCTGATGAGTTTGCTCAACCCGTGGCGGCTCTCTCTCCTTTTCTTTATTTCGGGCGTTGCGGTGCGCTTTGCATCGGACAAGATGGCGCCGGGCGGATTTGCTGCCAGTCGACTCAAAAGGCTGGGATTGCCGATCCTGTTCGGAGTGCTCGTTATCGTTGTGCCGCAACCCTATTTCGAGCTTGTCCAGTCGGGCCAGTTCGAGGGGGATTATCTCGCCTTCTATCTCGACTATCTGAATCCCGTTCAGCGCTTCCCGATGATCACGCCGACCTGGAACCATCTTTGGTATGTCGTGTATCTTCTGGTCTATATCCTTCTGCTTGCCCCTTTCTTGAAACCGTTGTCGGATTTTGCAGGCGGACGGGGAGGGGTCTGGTTCGGCCGGGTGCTTGGCCATCCGGTTTCTTTGCTGATTGTCGTGACAACGCCCTTTATCGGCTATGCGCTCCTGTTCGGAGACCGTTTTCCCGAAACCCATGCTCTTATCGATGACTGGCATAATCATGCCAATCGTTTCACGATTTTCATGATCGGCTATTTCGCGGCCAAGAATGCGCAATTCTGGTCGGTAGTCGACAGAGCCTTGCCTCTTGCCGCGATATGCACGCTGGCCATAGGCACGATGATACTCGCCAACACCGCCATTCCGGGATTTCGCGATGCCCATCCCCTGAGTCCAGTGATCGGTACTGCGCTGATGACGCTATATGCCTGGTCCATGATCGTGCTGCTCCTGGGACTGGCCCAGCGTTTCCTGAACCGCAAATCGCGGCTTCTGGCCTATCTCACCGAAGCGATATTTCCCTATTACATCCTGCATCAGACGATCATTGTGATCGCCGGCTATTATCTGACCCAGATGGCGCTCGGGGCTTGGAGCGAATTCGCGCTTGTGCTTGTCATTACGGTCGGAGGGTGCGCGCTCGTCCATGAATATGCGATCCGCCGCACCGTGTGGTTGCGGCCCTTGTTCGGGTTGAAGGCGCGTGCTGCGCAGCCGAGCGCGGCATCCCGGCTTGCGTCGGCCTAAAAGAGGTAGCGTATCGCCACAAAACCGCCGACCCCGACAATTCCGACGATTGTGGTAAGCAGGCCGAAATGCCTGTCTATGATGCGCTTCATCGGCTCGCCGAACTTCCAGAGCAGTGCGGCAACGAGGAAGAAGCGCGCCGAGCGGGCGATGACGGCCGCGCCGATCAGAATGTAGAGCGGCATCGCGGTCGCGCCGGCGGCAATGGTGATCACCTTGAAGGGCAGGGGGGTGAACCCGGCGAGCAGGACAATGATCCAGCCCTGCTCGTTGAACTGGGCGGCGAAACTCTCGAACCTGTCGCCGAGCCCGTAAAAGTCGAGGATCGCCTGGCCGACCGTCTCGAACAGGAAATAGCCGATCGCATAGCCGAGCAGCGCGCCGAGCACCGACGCGATGGTGCAGATAAAAGCATAGCGGAAGGCGCGCTCCGGCTTTGCCAGGCACATCGGGATCAGCATGATATCGGGCGGGATCGGGAAGAAACTCGATTCCATGAACGAAATCGCACCCAGCCAGCGTTCCGCGTGGCGATGCCCGGCTTTTTGGAGCGTCCATTCATAAAGGCGTTTCAACATGGAAGCGCCTTATAGGGGCCAAAGCGAAAAGGGAATCGCCTTTCTACGGCAGCCGAGCGCACGTCGGTGATCGCTAGCCGCGCTGCACTGCAACAATTCCTCATCAACATGTCATCCCGGAGTCATCGAACCACCATCGAAGCGCAACCTTGGTGCCCTAGGCGCGGGGCACACAAAAAAGGGTGGCTCTATGACTGATTCTTTTCTTGCACGGCGCTCCGTGCGCTTCCTTTCCGCTTTGGCGCTGACGACGGCGCTTGCGGCTCCGGCAATGGCCGGCACGCTGGTCGGCTCGGTTGTCGATGCCACCGATACCCGGGCTTTGCAGTCCGCCCAGGTGCGCATTGTGGAACTCGACCGGACGACCGAGGCGGGGCGGGATGGGCGCTTCCGCTTTGCCGATGTGCCGGCCGGCGTATACACCCTCGAAACGCGCTATGTCGGCGCACCGACCGTCACAACC
>JBPOET010000042.1:0-9640 GCA_051251675.1 Parasphingopyxis sp.
CCATATCGGAAGATGAATTCTTCAACTTCACACCACCGGAAAGGAAGCCGCTGGTCGAAGCCCAGGCCGAAGAGATGCTCGCGGCGTTCGGCGTCTCGGCCGATCCCGCCTATGCCGGAGACGATATCGAAGCCCTGCTCGCGGCCAATGGCGCGCGGGCTTTCGGGGCTGGAGCGAAGGCGGCAGGCAAGACAAGCTGAACCCTTTATTGCCGTGTGGGTACGATGCCGCTTCTTTGGGCGATAAGGGCTACGTGCTTTCGCCCGGCACCGTTCCGGCTGCGACCCTTTGATGATCGCGCACAATATAGCGCGTGGCGACAAGCAGGGACGCCGATGTCAGTACGGCGATCGGAACCATAGTGACAAGCATCGCAAAGCGCAGCCCGTCCGTTCCCATGGTCGGAGTGAGCATGTCGCTGACCATGCCAATCACTAGCGGCCCAAGGCCGATTCCGACGAGGTTGAGCACGAGCATCAGAATCGCCGATGCGGTGCTGCGGACATTGGCCGGTGCCAGATTCTGGACCAGGGTCAGCGCCGGCGGGACGACGAAGTTGATGAGGGCCAACGGCACGGCCATCCAGACCAGCGCCATCTGCCAGCTGCCCGCGCTGAGTGCACCCGCGAACAGCGGCGCGCAAAGGAGCATCGCGGCGGCCGGTATCAGGGTATAGGCGCGCAGCGAGCGCCTGGCGAACCAGGTGATCGTCGCCCCGCTCGAGAACAGGCCGATAGCCAGGGAGATGCCGACGACCGGTCCATAGTAGAGCGCCACATCGCGAACGCTGGCGCCATAGCCCCGCATCAGCAGCGCGGGCACCCAGGTGATGAGGCCATTGGCGATCATCGCGAACAAGCCGCAGGATATCGCCATCCAGACAAGGGTGGGGCGGCGAACGAACAGGAGCAGGGTAGCCCGGAACGAAGGCGGTTTCGCAGAAGGATCGGGGAGCGGTTCGAAATTGCCGCGCGGCGGCTCCGGCGCGAACTTGAGGAGCAGCGGCGCCAGCAGCAGGCCGACAATCGCCGCGCCGATGAATACGGTGCGCCAGCCATAGGCATCGGCCACCAGCCCGCCGATCATTACGCCGGCGAGAATGCCTATCGGCGAGGCGCAGGTGAACAGGGCGATCGCGAACACTCTGCGGCGCGGCGAAAAATAGTCGCCAAGAACGGAAAGCGAAGGGGCAACACCTCCGGCCTCGCCAAAGGCGACGCCGATCCGCGCGATGGCCAGCGCGAGAAAGCTGGTCGCAAGGCCCGATATGCCGGTGAAGAGGCTCCAGAGAAAACAGCCGATCGCGACGATGCGAATGCGGTTGGTGCGATCCGCCAGCATGGCGATCGGGATCGTGATAAAGCCATAGAAAATGGCGAATAATGTGCCGGTGAGCAGGCCGACCTGTGTGTCGGTCAGTGCGATATCCGCCTTGATGGGTTCGATCAGCACCGCGAGGATCTGGCGGTCCATATAGTTGAGAATATAGACCAGCGTCAGCAGTCCGACGCCGAGGATACGTCCCCGGACGACTATTCCGTTCGGGGTGGGCGCGGGCGGCCCCGGAGCCGCATCGGTGCCATTCATGCCGCGTCCAGGCGGCGGGGAGCGGGGCGGTATTCGGGCATTGTTCGCATCACTGGATTTCCTTCTGGCAGCGCTCTCGACCGACTTTCAGCCACTGGGTTCCTATTGCATAGTTAGTATTCTAGGTAAAATCATGTGACGCAACCCGAAACCGACTCGCAAAGGATTCCGATGACCGATACTGGCCGATCCCCTGACACCAACCGTAGCTGGCGCCTCGATCGCCGTCCGGATTCCGATCCGGCAGACGGCAATCTCAGCCTGCACAGGGAGCCGCCGCCTTCGATTGCCGATGGGGAGATCCTGGTCCGGAATATCTATCTCTCGATCGATCCGACGCACCGGATATGGATGTCGGATATCGATCAATATATGGATCCTGTCGAACTGGGTGATGTCATGCGCGGCGGCACGATCGGCGTGGTTGAACAATCACGGTCTTCGCGCCTTTCGGTTGGCGATATCGTGACCGGCCAGGGTGGCTGGCAGGATTATTGCGCCTTGTCTGCCCGGATGGTTCGGAAGATCGACCCTGTGCCCGACCTTCCGCTTACGGCCTATATGGGGCCGCTCGGCAATATCGGCGCAACCGCCTATTTCGGTCTGCTGGAGATCGGCAAGCCCCGGCCGGGCGAAACAGTTGTCGTCTCCGCTGCAGCCGGCGCTGTCGGATCTCTGGTCGGCCAGATGGCCAAGCTGATGGGCTGCCATGTGGTCGGCATCGCGGGATCCGACGAAAAATGCGCCTGGCTGACCGAAGAACTCGGCTTCGACGCCAGCGTGAACTACAAGAACGGCCCCATTCTCGAATCGCTGACAAAGGCGTGTCCGGACGGAATCGATGTGTATTTCGACAATGTCGGCGGGGAAATTCTCGACGCGGCGCTCACGCTGATAAATCTCAATGCCCGGATTGCGACCTGCGGCCTTATTTCAACCTATAACGACCTCGAACAGGGCGGGCAGGGGCCAAAAATGTATCGCAACGTGTTGATGAAGCGGGCAACGGTCCGCGGCTTCATCGTCAGCGATTTCCTGCGCCGCTATCCCGAAGCCTTCGCCGCTATCGGCCATTGGCTCAGGATTGGCGCGCTCCAGTATCGCGTCGATGTTCGCGAGGGGCTGGAGCATGCGCCCGAAGTCCTCAAACTGCTGTTCAGCGGCCGGCATGACGGCAAGCTTGTCGTGAAGATATCCGACGAGCCCTAGGCCGCTGCCTGGGCCGCCAGCGCGGCATCCTCCGCCTCAAGGCTGGCCACGCTGCGGCGGAAGGGCGCGCGGCTGAGCATCATGCAGCCGATCGCTATCGGCAGGACGATTACCGAAACGAGCGAAAGAGAATGGCGCAGCGCGCCGTCGTCGGCAAAACCGAAATCGGTTATCATGGCGACGGCGGTAGGGCCGATGCCGAAACCGATCATATTGGCGGTGAAGAAATAAAGGGCGATCACCTGCCCGCGATAGCGGTTGGGGGTGATGATCTGCAGCGAGGCGCCGGCCACGCCGCCATACATGGAGGACACCAGCTGTCCGAGGAAGATGCAGGCAAAGGCCAGCGCAGGCGTGGGCATTTGCGGACCCAAAATCAGGAAGGGCGCGGAACCGGTGATCGCGACGAGAATGGTGAGCAGATGCCCGTCTTTTCTGCCCCTGCCGAACCAGCGGTCGGCGAGAATACCGCCGAGAATGAGGCCCGCAGCGCCGCCGATCGCCAGGGTAATGCCGTAATAGAAGCCCGCATTCGCCGGTTCCAATCCATAGGTGCGCGCGAAAAAAGTCGGGATCCAGGTCATCTGGCCATACAGAACGAGCGCATAGAGGGAGAGACCGCCGAAGAGCGGCGCGAACGTGCGCCACCGGGTAAAGACAAAGGCGAAAGCATCGCGAAAGCGGACGGTGCCGGACTGTTGCGACTGAACCAGCCCGCGGCGAAAGGGCTCGCGGACGGTCAGCATCAACAGGGCGATGGCCAGTCCGGGCAGGCCGACTAGGAAGAAAACCAGCCGCCATGGCTCGGCCTCACCGATGCCGGGCAGAGAAATCGCCGGGGCCTGGGTGGCGAGGGTCACAATCATCCCGCCCAGCACCAGGGCGATGCCGGATCCGAGCGGCACGCCGATCGAATAGACAGCGACCGCGCGGCCGAGCTTGTCCTTGGGGAAATAGTCGGACATCAGCGAATAGGCGGCCGGCGAGAGCGTGGCTTCGCCGATGCCGACACCGATCCGCGCGAGGAACAGCAGAGCATAATTGGGCGCAAGCCCGCATGCGGCGGTCATGGCGCTCCACAGGCTGATGCCGACCATGATCAGTTTCTTGCGATTGCCGCGATCGGCGATATAGCCGAGCGGCAGGCCGGCCAATGTGTAGAGGACCGCAAAAGCGAAGCCCACCAGCAGGCTCATCTGGGTGTCCGAGATTCCCAGATCCGCGCGGATTGGCGCGACCAGCAGGGTCAGGATCATCCGGTCGATAAAGGAACAGGTATAGGCGAGCAGCAGGATGACGACGACATACCAGGCATAGCCCGGACGGGGCCATGGCGGGTTGGTTTCGGTCGCGCGGAGCGGCGGTGCGGCGGTCACGGGCGCATATCAGACGAGTTCGAAAATATCATAGTCGACACCCCTGGCCGTCCGCCGCCCGATGCCCGCAGCCACGATCCGGTTCAACCAGGCATAGCGCGGGTCGGCGGTTTCGAAGGTCGGGACGATGCGGAAATAATAACGGTCTGCCGGAAGCTCTTCCACCGCGGCGGGTTCCCTGAAGACCCCGAGCACATCCTTGGGAATGACGAGCCTGCCCTGATAGGTGACATAGATCAGCGCATCGTCATGCGTTTTCCAGAGCGAGCGTACATCCAGCAGGGTCAGCGCATCGCCATTGTCGTCCATGCCGAGCTCGGACCAGTCACCCCCGCCGGACATGACCTGTCCGGAAAGCCGTTCCCCGGCGATGCTGCCCCCGACAATATGGCTGACCCGGCGATTGCGCCATGGCGACTGGCCGACAAGGATCGGCGCTTCGTCTTCCAGAGCGATGGAAACGGTGCACAGTGCGCGGCTCTCCAGCATTCTCTCTCCCCTTCGTATCCAGCCCCTGATTCTCCATGTGAAACTCACGGCAATCAAGCTTCGGTTGACAAATACTTAGACAGCTAACTAAAATTGTGCAACAGTTCGTTCATGCACGGTTGGAACGACCGGCAGACAGGGGAGGGGTCAAATGGCAGTTCAAGATATTCTACGCGGTTTTTCGGTGTCCACGGCGATTGCGGGGCTGTGCGCGGCCGCACCTTCGTTCGCGCAGGCGCAGGGCGAAGGAGAAGCGGGGGCAAGCGGTCTGGGCGTTATCGTCGTGACGGCGCAGCGCGTTGAAGAAAATCTGCAGGATGTTCCTGTGGCCGTCACCGCCTTCAGTGCGCAGCAGTTGCAAAACAGCCGGGCGACATCGCTTCGCGACATTGCATCGATGACACCGAGTTTTACGGCGACCGAAGTCAATCCGGGCGAACCCAATTTTGCGATACGCGGTATCGGCACCGAAGGTATCAACTCGAACGCTGGTGGCGATGCTTCTGTCGTGATGTTCGTCGACGGTGTCTATATCGGTCGTGGGGGCGGTTCCAATCTCGAGCTGTACGATCTTGAGCGTGTCGAGGTGTTGCGCGGACCGCAGGGCACCTTGTTCGGGAAGAATGTGGTGGGCGGCGCGATAAGCCTCGTCAGTCGGCGACCCGATCTCGGAGACAATTTTGTCGGCGGCACCATCACCTATGGTAATTTTGACCGGCTCGAACTCCTTGGGCGCTTCAACTATGCGGTCAGTGACAGTTTCGCGATTTCCGGTGCGCTCAACCGTGTGGAGCGCGACGGCTATACCTTCAACGAAACGACGGGCAACGATGTGGACGACGAAGGCTCCATGGGCGGTCGTCTGTCTCTGCGGTGGCGGCCAAGCTCTGTGGTTGATGTCGTTCTCACTGGCGACTTTACCGATCAGGACCAGCGCGGCCAGCCGCGCGATAATGTGTGCGACACGACGCTGGCTGGCGGCGTTCACTGTGTCGGCGTCAATCCCGACCCGCGCATCGTGGATGCGGTGGATGACGGTTTCCTGCGCCGCGAAGTTGGCGGCGTAACGCTGAATGTCACGGTGGACGCGCCTTTCGGCGAACTGACGTCGATCACCGCCTATCGCAAGGCCAATTATTCGCATCGCGACGCCTTTTTCAGCAATCCGATCAACCCGCCGGCGCAGATCGAATCGATCAACGAGAATCGCGAACAATCCGAACAGGTGAGTCAGGAACTGCGCCTTGCCTTCAACATGTTCGATGACCGGCTGAACGGCGTGGTCGGCCTGTATATCTTGAACGAGGATATCCAGCGTAACGAAATCCTCGAACAGACATTCCCGGTTGCGGTCGTAACCGGCATCGGTTCTTTCCCGCAGGATGTCGATTCCGAAAGCTACGCCATTTTCGGCCAGGTCAATTTCGACGTGACCGACCGGCTCACCCTTACCGCCGGCGCCCGGATGACCTGGGAATCGAAAAATGCCCATCTACAGGGCGTCCTCGTGGCGGGGCCGGGTCTGCCTCCGCCTTTGTCGGCGCCCTATGACATTACCGCCAGCCAGAGCTGGAGCGCCTTCACCCCGCGGGCGGCGATCGAATATCATGTCTCGGACGAGGTCATGGTCTATGCGAGCGCGGCGCGCGGCTTCAAGAGCGGCGGTTTCCAGGGAACGGCCGGAACCGGCGCCAGCGCGGCGATTGCCTATGATCCGGAATATGCCTGGAATTATGAAATTGGCGTGAAGTCGCGCCTGTTCAACGATCGCCTCCAGATCAATCTGGCCGGATTTCACACCGATTATACCGATTTGCAGGTCTCCCAACTCGTCCCGCTCTGCTGCGTCGTTATCGGCAATGCAGCGGACGCGACGATCGACGGCTTCGAAGCGGAATTCATCGCCGTACTGGCGCCGGGTTTCAGGCTGAATGGCGGCTATAGCTGGCTCGATGCCGAATTCAGCAGCTTCGCAACCGGCGCAACGGCCGATCATACGGGCAACCGGCTGCCCCGTGCGCCCCGGCACCAGTTCAATCTGGCGGCGGAATATGAAGTTCCGGTCTCCGATGCCATCGATCTGTATGGCCGGGTCGGCTGGTCCTACCGGTCGAGCGTCTTTTTCGAAGCCTCGAACACGCCGCTCGAGGTTCAGGAGGGGCATTCGCTGTATGACGCCCGCCTGGCGATCCGGTCATCGGATGGCGGCTGGGAACTGGCCGTCTGGGGGCAAAATCTGAGCAACGAACTGGTCCGCAACCATATCGTGGCCTTTGCGCCTTTTGGTCAGCAGCTGAACACCTATCAGCCGCCCCGAACCTATGGCGCGACGCTCTCCTTCGAGTTCTGATCCCAAGGCGGGCAGGCGCTTCCGCTGAAGCCGCCTTTGCTTGACGGCCCGTTTGCCCGCCGGATTGCCCGCGCTATTTCCCGGTCCAGCGGGGTGCGCGTTTCTCGGCAAAAGCCGCCGCCCCTTCGCGGGTGTCTTGCGAGGTGAAGACCGGACGCATCAAGGCCTGCTGCTCCGTCCACATGTCCGACTTGGACCATTCGGCCTGTTCCTGGATGATCTGCTTGGCGAGTGCGTTCGCCGCTTCCAGCGCCGGCCCGTCTGTCACCTCGTTGATCAGCCCGATCTCATAGGCTCGCGCGGCGTCGATAAACTCGCCGGTCAGAGCATATTGCATGGCGAGCCTGGGCGGAATCTGGCGCGGCAGGCGAATAAGGCCGCCGGCCCGGGCGACAAGCCCCCTTTTAGTTTCGGGAATGCCAAATCTTTTATGGGGCTTGGACCGCCTTTGCGGAAAGGCCCGAGACATGGCCTGTCGGCAATCATCCGCCGATGCAGGGCCGGGTTCTGCGTTCGCAGGTCGGGCCCGGAGACCCGGTGGGCAAAGATGGCCGGCGCTGTATCAGGCCAGTGATAAGGGGGCTTGCGGATCGCCCATTTCCGGACCTGCTCGAAACCATCGCAACCGGTGTGCCCAGCAGGGTCTATATATGTCCGGTGAAGCGCTATGATACGATGACCAAATTTGCGCGCTGTTGCTCGAAGATAATGGTGCCCGGGGACAGAATCGAACTGCCGACACTGCGATTTTCAGTCGCATGCTCTACCAACTGAGCTACCCGGGCACGTCCCTGATCATGCGGCGCAGATCGTACGGGAACAGCGCCTATAGGCCGGGTTAACTGTCGCTGTCCAGCCCGTTTGTGCGCTCCATAATCTGTTCCGGATCGGCGGGCGGGCCGGGCACGCGATAGCCGTCGCCCAGCCATTGCAGCAGATCGCGGTTGCGGCAGCCTTCGCTGCAAAACGGCTTGTGATCGGCGCTGGGCTCGGCGCCGCAAACCGGGCAGCCTTTGGATCGGGACGGGCGGGACATGAGGGATACCATATGGGGCGGGGGGACAGGCTGGCAAGGCTGGTACGGCGATTTCCCGAAAAGGAAATCCTGACAATCACGCCAGCGCCAGGCTATCCAGATCCAGTATCTGCTGGGCGGGTCGTTCGGCCATGACGGCGAACATCTCGTCGCCTCGTTCGGTGCGCTCGACGTTCATCGAGGCGAATATCGCCATGACGAACCCGGAAAACGCCCCGCGGCGATAATCGGTCCAGCATTGCCCGGCATCGGCATCCGCCCCCTGCGCCTGAAGCTGTGTGACATAGCTCTCGAACAGCCGTTCCTCTTCGGCCGCGCGCAGGGCCGGATCGGCGATGCTGGTGCCGGTCAGATAGGCGATATCGGTCGGCCCGGAACCGATACCCACGGTTTGCCAGTCGACCACCGTGACCGCGCCGGTGTCCGGATGGAAAAGCAGATTGTCTATGCGAAAATCGCTGTGGACGATGGTGCGCATTTGCGGAGTGCGGTCGAGATAGGCGTCGAGCCGCGCGATAAAGGCGTCGCCCATCTCGAGAATGGCCGCGTCGAGACGGCCGCGATAGCGATCCTTGAAACCCTGGTAGAGGCCGGGAAGGAGCGCGCTGATCAGCGCCTTGTTCGCAGCGCCGAAGCCGAACCATGGATAATCGTCCAGCCGGGGAGAGTTCCACAGCGGGGCGTGGAGCTTCGCCGCTTCCGCGATAGCGGCGTCGATCATCGGGAGCGTCGCGCCTTCCAGCTGATCCCCTTGCCGCGCCGGGGCCATATCGCCGAGCAGGAGCGCGAAATCGACTTCGTTTTCCGCGATCTCCGCATGATAGCAGGGCGGGCAAGCGACCGGGATTTCGTCGGCAAGATCCCGGTACCAGCTGATCTCGAACGTATAATTGTGGATCGTCTTGGCGATCCGCCGGCTATCGTCGTTCGTGCTCGGGCATTTCGCGACGATACAGGCCGGGCCGTCATGCCCGTCCCAATCGAGCGTGAGGCGGAAACTGTCGCACATCTGGCCGGTGCCTATGCCCTTCGCGGTGAAACCGGCGAGAGAGGCTGGCGGCGCGCCTAGCTTGTCGGCAAGCCAGTCGGTGGTGAACTGTTCGGGTCGGGTCGGGATTTCAGCCATCGTCAGGAAGCCGGATCCAGGAGTTCGGTAAAGCCGCTGGGCGCATGTGGGCCGATCAGCAACTGTTCGAGAATGCCATGGCCGTGATGCTGCATGCCGTTCAGGGTCAGCGTGGCCCGGACAAAGGCCTGGATGTGCCAGTGGAGCGGATCGCGCGGTTCCGCGGCAGCGGCCTCGATACTGTCATAAGCGGTCTCGCTGTCGCCATGATCCATCCCATGGCCCCAGACCGGGTGCGTATAGCCAAGCCCGGACATGTGGAAATCGGGTCCGGCCGGTTCGACCAGCAGCCGCGCGCCGCCATCGGGCGTCAGCGAAACCTCCAGCGACTCCACACGCCGCGTGCCGGGTCTGTAACGCACTGCATAGGCCGTATCGTCATAGTCCGTCGGGTTGCCTGCCAGGCCATCGACAACGGCCCGCCGGTTCCAGCCATTGCCATCCGCATCGTCATTGCTGTGAAAGAA
>JBPOET010000420.1:0-2241 GCA_051251675.1 Parasphingopyxis sp.
GTATAAACCCGGCCGATTTCGTCGAGCAGCGGTTTCAGCGTTTCTCCTGCTGCGTCGACGGCCAGCCAGTCGCTTCGATCCGGCATGACGCCCGACAGGTCTTCAACCCGGTCGACCCAGGCCCGGACGCGGCGATGGCGCCCGCTGGCGATGGCGGCGGAGCTGGGCTCGACGATGGTCAGCTGGGTCAGCTGGCCATATAGGGCAAAGTCCGCGGATGAAGGGCGGGCGCCCAGGACATAGCCCTGCTGTTCAATCAGCCTGTCCAGAATCCCCAACAGGCGGATATAGCTGGCCTCGATGGTTTCGGCGGTGACGGCATTGGAGCCGACCACATGGAGCCGCGCGATCTGCCGTTTCGCGAACATGTCCGCCATCGCCTCTGCCTCGCTTCGCGCCATTGTCGGCATCGACCAGTAGACGAGCAGGGGGGCGGCATGTTCGGCATCGGCTTCATGCGCCCAGCGATAGTGGAACATCGCCTTGGTCATCCACTCATCGGCATAATCCTCGATCAGATAGTTGAGAAAGTCGAGCGCGGGATCGGCGGGAAGCGTCGCACGTTCTTGATAGTCGGTTTCGAGCCGGCGGATGATCGGCGTCGAATCGACCATCGCTTCAATCTCGCCATCTGGCCCGTGGAAATAGAAGGTGGGGAGCAACCGCACCTTTGGTTCGGGATAACCCTCCGGCGCCCCGCGCATTCCGCCCCAATGGAGCGCGTAGGGTATCCGTCGATATCGGAGATAGGCGATCATCTTGCGGGTATAGGGCGAGCCCGGCGCGCCCATCAGTTCGATGCGGGATGAGATGTGCGGGTCGGCCATGAGGATATGCCTTTCGATGCTGCCCCGACTGGAGGCCGTTACGTCGCTTTTGCAGCCCGCCGTTCGGCAAGCTGCCGCAAATTTTCTTCATGGCCTGCGCGGTTGATCTTGTAGAAGGAAATGCAGCCGATCATCGACATCCAGAGGAACAGGATGGTCGGAACATAGATGGCGCCGAGACTCCACAGTGCCTCGTCGGATACCTCGCCCTGCACGGCGCCGGTCGCCAGCCCCGCCGTTGCCAGCACGAAACCGGCAACCGCGATGCCGAAGCCTTCGCCGAATTTGCGCATGAAGGTGGATGCGGCGAAGAACAGCCCTTCGCTGCGCCGCCCGGTTTTCAGCTCCGATTGTTCGACAAGATCGGCGACCATCGACGCGGCGAGGATCTGGAAACAGATGATCAGGCCGACATCGAGCGTGTTGGTCACGAGATAGAACCAGAAGATGAAGGGCGATTCATTGCTTGGAAGAAGATCGAGCAGACGCAAAAAGATCGGCAATGGCGCGCCCAGAAAAGCAATCAGGCCGATGGTGATCGCCCCGCGCTTCTTGCCGAACTTGCGCGTGGCGACCGGGGCCAAAGCCGCGCCGATAATGGCAGAGACGAAGACGCCGGCGGTGATCATGCCGAGCTGTACCGGGCTGAAATTCCAGAAATAAGTGCCGAAGTAGAAAGCGAGACCGGCGGCAAGCCCGCTTGCGGTGAAGGCCAGCAGGGCGGCGATGAACAGCGCCAGAAACGACCGGCTGGAAAGGGTTTCGAATATCTCCCTGAATATCTTGCCCAGCGTCATGCTGCGCTTTGCCGGTGGCCCCTTGAGATGGGGAATGCGCGAATGCGTTCCGATCGACGAAACCATGATTGCCGTGAAAATCAGGAGGGAGGCAATGATACCATAGGTGGAATAGGCATCCCTGTTGAACTGCCCGTTCGAAATGGCTGCAGTGGCAAACAGCGGAAACAGGACGAAGAAGTTCATGACCGTCATCGCGTTGCCGCCGGTCCAGCCGAAGTAATAGCGAAAGCTGAGCAGCGAGCTGCGCTCGTCATAATCCTCGGTCAATTCGGGGGCGAGGGCGGAGCTGGGCGTCTCGTAAAAGGTGATGAAGGTGCGAATGACGATCGCCAGAACGACGATATACCAGAACAGCGCCTGTTCGCTCCAGCCGAGCGGTGGATTCCAGATGAAGTAATAGCTGAGCGAGATCGGGATGGCGGCCGCATACATGAAAGGATGGCGGCGGCCCCATTTCGAGCGGAGATTGTCCGACCAATAGCCGACGATAGGATCGCTAAAGGCGTCGGCGACAAGGGCGATCAGGATTGCCAGACTCACCAGCCGGGCGTCGACGCCGATTACCTGGGCGTAGAATAGCAGGAGGAAATATTTGAGCCCGCCATCCTTTACGC
>JBPOET010000421.1:0-2240 GCA_051251675.1 Parasphingopyxis sp.
GTGGGAAAGGCCGAAGGATGCGGATACGGCAATGCCCTCTATCCCCAGCCGCCAGCTGACGGCCCTGATCCCGGCGGTCAGCGAATCTATGAGCCTTTCCGCGCTCGCCCGGTCGGGGGCGGCCATGGCGATCAGGAATTCTTCGCCGCCCCAGCGTGCGCAGACGGCGTCCGGGCCGCAGGTGTCCATCATCACTTCCGAGGTGAGTTCCAGCACGACATCGCCGATCGCATGGCCGAAATTGTCGTTGATTGCCTTGAATCGGTCGAGATCCGCCAGCAGCAGATAGACGTTGCGGTCCCTGCCGGTGGCCAGAAGCAGGTCGCCGGCGCGTTTTTCGAAAGCGCGGCGGTTGAGCAGGCCGGTCAGGCTGTCCTCCTCGGCCATCCGCTCGGCCGTCGAAAGCGCTTCGGAAAGCCGGGCATTGGTTTCTCCCAGCGTTTTGGCCAGCAGCTGGTTCTCGATCCTGACGCGCAGCCAGCCGCGCACCTGTTCGCCATGGTGGGAACCGTATACGCCAATCGCCAGGACGAACCCGATGCTGCCGATGAGCGGCAACAGGCCGAGCGACTGGACCGTCAGGATCATCGGGGTCAGGGCGGACACCGCGAAACCCCCGATCGCGCAGAGCATGCTGCGCCGTTCGATGGCGATAGCCAGCACCAGAAGCGACATGGAGACGAGCGCCGTAAGGATGATGATAAGGGTGGGCATGCCGGTGAAATAGGCGCCGCCGATCGGCCAGAGAACGATGCCCCAGCTCAGGCCGTTGATGATCATGGCGCGCTCGAACCGTTGCAGCGCCGCGCGATGGGGCTGGTCCGCTTCGATCAGGCGGAGGATGTCCACGCAGATGGTATAGGTGTAGGCCATGCAAAGAAGCCGCAGGGCGAGCACCGGTGCGAGCCATGCCCCATGATCGCGAAACAGGGCGGCCAGCGCAATGGCAACGACTCCGAAAAGCCCGGCACCCAGCGCCGATTTCTCCTGCTCGGCCATATGCCGGACTGCGGAAATGCGCAGCGCGTCGTCCAGTGTTGTCCGGTTTGAAATCCCGGCGACCATAAGGCGCTCTATGGCGTTGGTCCCAATGGCGTTGGTTCCTGTTTTCATTCTGCGATCGGCCTGTTCTGGTCGCCGCCCCGGCACAAATGATAGCCGCTGAGGGTTAACAGCCGAATAAGGCGGGCGGCGGCGTCGGCCGGGCCCCTGAACCGTCCACCCATCCGGGCGGTGGCGGGCGATTTACAGCGTCCCGATCCTTGGGCAATGGCCCGGGCGTCGCTATGTCGGGGCGCAGACGGGAGTGATTCTTGCTCTCGAAGAACAAATATGGAACATAGGCCTCCATGAGTCTGACCAAAATTGCAGAGCATCGGTTTTCCGGATGCTGACGAAAATAAGCGTCCGAGGGGCGCGCGAGCATAATCTCAAAGGCGTCGATATCGATCTGCCGCGCGACAGGCTGATCGTGATCACCGGCCTGTCGGGGAGCGGCAAATCGAGCCTCGCCTTCGACACCATCTATGCCGAGGGCCAGCGGCGCTATGTGGAGTCGCTTTCCGCCTATGCGCGGCAGTTTCTCGAGATGATGCAAAAGCCCGATGTCGAGCATATCGAGGGGCTGAGCCCGGCGATATCGATCGAGCAGAAGACGACGAGCCGCAATCCGCGCTCCACCGTCGCGACCGTCACCGAGATTTACGACTATATGCGCCTGTTATGGGCGCGGGCCGGTGTTCCCTATTCGCCCGCGACCGGCGAGCCGATCGCGGCGCAGACGGTCAGCCAGATGGTCGACCGTGTGATGACGCTGGCGGAAGGCACGCGCTTCTACCTGCTCGCCCCCGTCGTGCGCGGCCGCAAGGGCGAATATCGCAAGGAGCTGGCCGAATGGCAGAAGGCCGGCTTTACGCGGGTGCGTATCGACGGCGAATTCTACGATATCGAGGACGCCCCCGCGCTCGACAAGAAATACAAGCATGACATCGAGGTGGTGGTCGACCGGCTGGTCGTCCGCCCGGACATGGAAACCCGGCTGGCCGACAGTTTCGAGACCGCGATCCGGCTGGCCGATGGGCTGGCCTATGTCGACCTGGCGGACGGGACGGTGGCGGAGGCTCAAAAATCCCCCTCCCTTTCAAGGAAGGGGCAAGGGGTGGGTGATAAGGAAGCCGGCTCGATGCCGGATTCTGAATTGGCTGCGCCAAACCCCACCCCCAACCCCTCCCCTAAAGGGG
>JBPOET010000422.1:0-2226 GCA_051251675.1 Parasphingopyxis sp.
GGTCGTCCCCGGCGATGGCGTGGTTACGGGATCGGGCACGGTCAATGGTCGGCTCGTCTATGCCTATAGTCAGGATTTCACCGTGTTCGGCGGTTCCCTGTCGGAGCGGCATGCGGAGAAGATCTGCAAGGTGATGGACATGGCCATGAAGGTCGGCGCGCCGGTCATCGGCCTCAACGACAGCGGCGGCGCACGTATCCAGGAAGGCGTGGCGAGCCTTGGCGGCTATGCCGAAGTATTCCAGCGCAATGTGCTGGCCAGCGGTGTCGTGCCGCAGCTTTCGCTGATCATGGGGCCATGCGCGGGCGGTGCGGTCTATTCGCCCGCCATGACGGACTTCATCTTCATGGTGAAGGACAGCTCCTATATGTTCGTCACCGGGCCGGACGTGGTCAAAACCGTGACCAATGAAGTGGTGACGCAGGAGGAACTGGGGGGCGCGGTCACCCACACAACCAAATCCGGCGTTGCCGATGTGGCGTTCGAGAATGATCTCGAAGCGCTGATGGCGGCGCGCGATTTCATCGATTACCTGCCCGCCTCCAACCGGGAGGATCCACCCGAACGCCCGACGGCCGACGCCTGGGATCGCGAGGAGCCAAGCCTCGACACGCTGATTCCGGCCAGCGCAGCCATGCCCTATGACATGCATGAGCTGATCCGCAAGACGGTGGACGAGGGCGATTTTTTCGAGGTTCAGCCGGCCCATGCCGGCAATATCATCATCGGCTTTGGCCGGATCGAGGGCCGCACGGTCGGCATCGTCGCCAACCAGCCGACGGTGCTTGCCGGCTGCCTCGATATTGCGGCGTCGAAGAAAGGCGGGCGGTTCGTGCGCTTCTGCGATGCCTTTGAAATCCCGATCGTGACGTTCGTGGACGTGCCGGGCTTCCTCCCCGGCGTCGGGCAGGAGCATAACGGCATTATCAAACATGGCGCGAAACTGCTCTTCGCCTATGCAGAGGCGACGGTGCCGAAGATCACGGTGATCACGCGCAAGGCCTATGGCGGCGCCTATGACGTGATGGCCTCAAAGCATTTGCGCGGCGATCTGAACTATGCCTGGCCGACCGCCGAGATCGCGGTGATGGGCGCCAAGGGCGCGGTCGAGATCATCTTCCGCAAGGATGCCGGAGACCCGGACAAGATCGCCGCCAAGACCAAGGAATATGAAGACCGTTTCGCCAACCCGTTCGTCGCGGCGGCGAAAGGCTTTATCGACGAAGTGATCATGCCGCATTCGACACGCCGGCGGATCGCGCTCGGGCTCAGGAAACTCAGGAACAAGCAGCTCGAAAATCCGTGGAAGAAGCATGACAATATTCCGTTGTGAGGTAACACGATGAAACTCGGACGCATGAATCATGTCGGCGTTGCGACGCCGGACCTAGACGCCTCGATCGCTTTTTACCGCGACGTTATGGGTGCGACCGACATTACCGAGCCGTTCGTGCTCGAAAGCCAGAAGGTGCGCGTCTGTTTCGTCAATACGCCGGGCGAAGCGGGGACGGCAGGAACGCAGGTCGAGCTGCTCCAGCCGACCGAGGCCGATTCCGCCGTTGGCAAATGGCTTGAGAAGAACCCGCTCGGCGGGCAGCATCATATGTGTTTCGAGGTGCCCGATATTCATGCCGCCAAGGCCGAGTTCGAGGCCGAGGGCAAGCGCGTGCTCGGCGAACCGCGGATCGGCGCGCACGGCACGCTGATCTTCTTCGTCCACCCGAAGGATATGGGCGGCATCCTGACCGAGATTATGGAGACGCCGAAAACGGCCTGACAGAATTGGCCCTTGTACGTCGACCCGGCATTGGGCAGGGTTGACGTTAACGTAAACAACCGACCCAGGAGACCGTTATGGCCGACTATGAGAATATCCGCCTCGAAATTGCCGACGCTGTTGCCACCATCACGCTGAACAAGCCCGAACGGCTCAACGCCTGTTCGCTCGACATGGCGGACGAGATTATCGACGCGCTGGACCATCTTGATGGCGCACGCGCAGTGTTGATCACCGGTGAGGGCCGCGCATTCTGTGCGGGGGCGGATCTCCAGGCCAGCGCCGAGTCCTCAATCACGGGCGGGGAGCGGTCGTACCGGTCGCTGATGCATCATTATAATCCGTTGATGTTGAAACTCGCCAAGATCGATATTCCCGTCGTCACCGCCGTTAACGGCCCTGCGGCGGGTGTCGGCTGCTCCATCGCGCTCGCCAGTGACTTCGCGATT
>JBPOET010000423.1:0-2224 GCA_051251675.1 Parasphingopyxis sp.
GCTCCATACCGTCGGCCAACCGATGCCCGGCCATGAAATCCTCCTGATCGACGAGGAGGGAAAGCCGGTGCCGCAGGGCGAGATCGGGGAGATTGTCGGGCGCTCGGGGACCATGATGAAAGGGTATAAGAACCGTCCCGAACAGACCCGGGAAACCGAATGGTATGATGAAGAGGGCAACCGTTTCATCCGGACCGGCGATGTCGGCCGGTTCGACGAGGATGGGTTCCTGACCCTGATGGATCGCCGCAAGGACATGATAATATCGGGCGGATTCAATATCTATCCCAGTGACTTGGAGGCAGTTGTTGCAGAACACCCTGAGGTCGAGGAGGTTGCCGTGATCGGAATTCCCAGCGAAGACTGGGGCGAATCCCCGATCGGTGTCGTCGTCGGTCCGAGCGATGCCGAAGCGATCAGGAACTGGGCCAATGCAAAGCTCGGCAAGACGCAGCGCCTCGCCGCCGTCCATATCGTCGACGAGCTTCCGCGCAGCGCAATCGGCAAGGTGCTGAAGCGCGAGCTGCGGGACAGGCTGAAGCTCGGCTAGCCGCCGCGCTTATTCCGGATTGTTGACCCTGTCGCAGCTGAGCTGCGGCGCGCCCGTCACATCGGTATAATAGCGGCAGTCCACGGTGAGTTCCGCGCCGGATTCCGCATCGCGCACTATTGCGCGCCCGGTGTAACGGGACCCATCCGGGGCAAGCTCCATGGTGATTTCCGTGACTTCCGCGCCCTCGGCTTCATAGGCGTCCCGCACGGCATTCTCGACGAGCATCTGCTCCCTCGCGGCAGTCTCTTCCTCGGTGAGCGGAGCATCGCGGGATGGCGCGTCGGACGCAGAGCAGGCGACCAGCGCGAGGCCGGCGCCAATAGCGAGTGTTACATTAGCAAGGCGTGACATTTCGATCCCCAAATTGCCTGGCCGAAAATGGCAGAGCGCGATCTTATCCCGCCATTTGCCTTCAGATGCCAGTGCAGAATGAACGCTCCCGCCATAGCGACCGGCAACCCCGACTATCAGGGAGAACATTGCCAGTCGGACGAGTCTCCTGCGAGATTGAAGGTGCAGTTGTGGCGAAACGCCTGGCCGGTATTCGGGTCGGTATAGTCCACATGGCCCGCATAGGCCTGCTCGCCACTTTCCGTCAGCTGGGCGCTGACCTGCGCCGCACCGCGCTCCGAATAGGCTGTCACGATCACCTGCTCCAGATCCTCGACCCTCGGCATACATTCCCAGGAAATCTGGGTGCCTTCACCCGGTTCGGCAGTGCAGGCAAGGTTGCGCACCGTTCCCGTGTCGGGAATGGTGAATTCGACTTCCCCGGTATAGCTGCCGTCATCCGACGGTTCGAGCCGGACCGAGATATTTTCATAGCCCTCGCGCTCGTAATTCGCGACAATCGATTCCTCGATATCTTCCTGGCTTGGTCCGCCGATGCTGAATGAGCAGCCGGCCAGCGCGACTGTCAGCGCCGTTGCCGAGAGAATTCCGAATTTCCGTGTCATGATGATGCCCCCAGTCTGAGTCGCGCCCTGACCGAAAAACTGGGGCAAAGTGGGAGAGGAGTCAAAGCGGGGCCGGGCATCGTCCGGTAGTCAGGCCGGACCGATGCCCGCTCGCCATTCGCAAAATTGCGCTTCCGATAACGCGATCCGATTGATCGGGGCGTTATCCGGGCTCAGCCTATTGTTCGCAGTTGAACGAATATTGGCCGTCGTCCGATGGCTCGGCGAGGCAGGCGACTTCGATTTCCTCGCCGCTATTCGGTTCGACAACTACGGCCGTTCCGGAATAGGTTATGCCGTCCGCTTCCGGCGCGAAGGTCACATCGACAACTTCCATGTCGCGCGATGCATAATCGTCGACAATGCCCTGTTCGAGCTGGGCAGCCAGCGAGTCGCCCGCTTCACCGCTCTCACCGGCATCGGCCCCTTCTTCGACCGTTTCGCCTTCCTCTACGCTGACGCTGCAACCCGCGGTCAGAGCGGCCATTGCGCCTATATACAAGGCTGTTCGCAATCCTCTCATTTCTCTACTCCCCCAGTCAGACGCGTCGAAATTGGTTCACGCGCCACGCGTACGCATGCGCGCAACAAGGGCGGGTGTAAAGAATTGCGGCCGTGCGCGCCGCGATGGCCGACACCGCCGGGCCCGGGGCAATCAGGCCAGTGCGGAGTAGATCAGTGTCTTCAGCTCGCGCCGGATCGGGTAGACGTTGGA
>JBPOET010000424.1:0-2223 GCA_051251675.1 Parasphingopyxis sp.
GGGCTCGTCAGCACGGCAGAACTGATGGGCGACCTGCTGGGTCGCAACCGGGTCAACGCCGTTTTCTCCCGGCTGAGTTTCCGGGCAAGCAAATCGCAGTTCAACGAGGTCAAACGGATCTCGGCCAAATCCGAGTCCGTCGCGCCTATGCGGATCGCCTTTATCGGGACAGCCGCCACAGCCTCGGCGAGCGAACTGGTCATCAATGCGTTCATTCCCTTTCTGGGCCCCGATCTTGCGCTTATCGGCAGCAACACCTTCGGCAAGCCTGTCGGCCAGATTGCGGAGGACCGTGACCAGTGCGACGACCGGTTGCGCATTGTCGCCTTCGCAACGCAGAACTCGCAGGGCAATGCCGACTATTTCGGCGGCCTGGCCGCCAGTGTCGAAGCGAGCTGCGCGGCGGGGGACGATATCGCCTTCCCGCTTGGCGATCCGCGCGAGAATTCGGTGGCCCGGGCGCTCGATTTTCTCGCCGGGCGCAGCTGCCAGCCCATTGCCGGTGGGAGCGCGGGGAGCAGTGCGCAAACTGGCGCGGATGCCGCGCATGCCGCGAGCCCCGATCCTCTCCGCCGCTCCATGCTGATGCCCGCCCGGCCCAATCCGGCTCAAATCAACTCGCCGGGAATTTTCTAGGGAGCAGATAGCGCGCGCATTTTACCGCCGATGCGCCTAGCATCCGGACGACGGGCATTCCGCCCGTATGAAGGAACGCGCGATGGCCAAAGGCCAGAAGAAATCCAATAAGGAAGCCCGCAAACCCAAGGCGGAAAAGAAGAAAAAGAACAATATGTCCCAGCCTTCTCAAAAAGCGGGTGTCGTTGTCGGCCTTGAACATATGAAGAAGAAAGGCTGATCGGTGACGGATACGGATGACGGGGCCTATGTTTATGACGAGGCCAGCGGCGAATGGATCAGCCCGGAAGAGGCGGCGGCAAAGAGCGCGGCGGCGAATGCGACCCCCGAAGTACGCGATGCGGTCGGGAACCGGTTGGAAGATGGCGATAGCGTGACGCTGATCAAGGATCTGAAAGTGAAGGGGGCGGGCCAGACGCTGAAACGCGGAACCGTCGTCAAGACGATCCGGCTGACCGCAAACCCCGAAGAGATTGACTGCCGTACCGATGGTATCAAGGGCCTGGTTCTTAGGACGGAATTTGTGAAAAAGCGCTAGGGCGCGGCGGCTTTTCCGTCGCCAGAGTGGCGCAGTTCGTTCCCGGCAGGCCTATTCGGCGGTCTCCCGCGATGCGCGGAGAGCCGCAACGAACGGCGCATAATCGGCGAAATCCCGGTGCGAGACGACAAGACCGTCCTCGACATTGAGGATGGTGATGAAGGGCATGACGCTTGCTACCTCGCGGCCGTCATCGAGCCGGAGCGTCCAGTCGAGCTCGCCTTCGAAAACCGAATGCTGCCCGGAATGGAATGTCCGCAGGGGGCGCAGCGCCATCCGCGTTATCCCGGCATAGCCTTCCCGGAACAGCGCCATCATCGCCGCCTTGCCCTCGGCGCCGGCGCCGCCGAAAACGGGATCTGCGGTTACGTCGCGAAAGGTGCCGGCATCGGCAAGCAGCGGCTCCAGCCTATCCCAGTCGCGCGCGATATAGGCGTCGAAATAGGCCTGGGTTACGGTTTGTGTGGCTGCGCTCATTTCCGCGAAGCTTGGCTGCTCCTGCGCGGACAGCGGCGCGGTCGGCGCGGCGAGCAGGGCGAGAACGAGCGCGATCGGGGCGGTGGAAAGGATTTTCATGGGAGCGGGGCCTTTTGTTGATTGCCGGGGAGGCGATGGCGGCTTTTCGGCCCGCTTTGCCCGGCCTGTCGAGCCGTCTTTCGACCAACGCCCGACGCCGGGCTGCAAAAGGGCCAGATTGTCAGTTGACCGACAGGAACGGCCCGGGCGATATCCGGCAGGATGGGCGAGCATGAAGAGGAAGTGCAGATGAATGAGGCGAAGACATTCGGCGAAATAAGCGGCCGCTGCCTATGCGGCGCGGTAACCGTGACGGGTGTGCCCCAGCGGTCCCATGTCGAGGCATGCCATTGCGAGATGTGCCGGCGCTGGGGCGGCGGCGCCTTTCTCGGCATACAGTGCGGCGCGGATGTGCGCTTCACCGGCGAGGAGCATATCGTACGCTATGCGTCGTCCGAATGGGCCGAGCGCGGATTTTGCGGGAAATGCGGCTCCAATCTCTTTTACTGCTTCACACCGGCGTCCAACTATTC
>JBPOET010000425.1:0-2217 GCA_051251675.1 Parasphingopyxis sp.
CCTCGACGGTCTGATAGGTTCCGAGCGTCTTCCAACCCCAGAATCCCTTTCGTTGGGCCAGGTACCAGTCAGTCCAGGAGCGACCGCGCGCCAGCGCCTGCCAGATCGATTTCGATTGATGGATGACCCGATATTTGACCTTCATGGCCGCTGGTTACGCCTCTGCCGGTATCGCCTCAAGCCCCGAAGGCGCCGAAACGAAAACCGGGCGGTCCGTCAGCTGCGCCGGCGCTCTTCCTTCAGAAGCCAGGCAAAGGCCTGACGAAGAAAGGCCGTTCCCTCATCGCGCACTATCTCGCCATGCGCCATCACGACATTGCGGGGCCCGATTGCGATGAGGTCGCGCAGTTTCGCCCGCGCCGTCTCCCGATTGCGGAAGGTTGCCCGCAGTTCCAGCGGCGCATAGCCCTTCCCTTCGACGATCGACCAGAGCCGCGCGATCGGCCGCTGCCACCAGGACCAGTGCTTTTCGAGAAAGGCCTCGCTGAAATTCTCGGAAAGATCGGCGAAGATCACGGTCGCGGAGGCGCGGTGGTAAAAAACAGTCTCTTCCAGAAAGGAGGAATTGGCAAAGTGATACTGGTCGATCTGGCCCGCCCATACATCCGGCGGGTCGTCGTCCAGCGCGCCGGCAAATGTCAGATCCTGCCGTTTCCCGATCGTCTCTTCGGGGCCCCAAAGCGCGGCATCGGGATAGGCCTCCTTCCACTCGGGCAGGAAGAGATGATGGAGCTTGTTGGGGCTGACGAGATGGCGCACCGGACCTAGCCGGTCTACGCTTTCGGCGAGTTCGTCCGTCAGCGCCACGGGCGACCAGATCCACAGACCGCCATTCTCCAGCCGGACGACGACCATGCGCGTGGGATAGGCGAACCCGAAGAAATTCACGATTCCGCCTTCCGCGACCCAGATATCCGGCCCCAGCGACTCCAGCATCTCCTGTCTCCCTTCTATCGCCTCCGGCTCCGGAATCAGCCCTTCCCGTCGAACCGGCGCCCGAGCGTTACCACGTCCTGCCGCGCCAGCCCAAGCGCCTCGTAAAAGGCGATGACCGCCTTATTGTCGCTGCGTACCATCAGCTGGATCTTGGGCGCGCCGCGCTCTCGCAACCACGCTTCGGCCGCCGCCATCATCCGCTTGCCGATCCCGATGCGGCGATGCGCCGGATCGACGGCGAGATAATAGACCCAGCCGCGATGCCCGTCGAAACCGACCATGACGGTTGCGATCAGGGTCGCGGCTTCGTGGAAGAGGAGAATGTCGGACGTGGAGTTTTCGACCGCCTGCCGGAAATCGATATCCGGATCGTTCCACGGCCGTATCAGCCCGCAGGCGCGCCACAGGGCAATAACGGCGTCCCGGTCGCTATCCCGCGCGGCGGCGATACCCGTCTCGTCAATGGCCGTCATCCTCTATCCTCCCGGTCCGGCACTCTGGCCGCGCAGGGCATGCCGCGCAATGCCGCTCCTGCGGGCGGCAAAATTGTTGGCCGACGCGTTTCAGGAGCAGATGATGCTCGTCGATATCTTCGGCCGTCCAGTCCTGCGGCAGCACCGGCATCAGCGTGTCATAGGCCCGCGCCGTATCGGCCTTGGCGGGCACCAGCCCCATGCGCTGGATCACGCGGCGGTGATTGGTGTCGATGACGAGCGCGCGGTGGGTGAACGTACTGGCGTTCATCACCCCGGCGCTGACCTTGCGGGCGACGCCGGGCAGGCTTTCGAGCCATTCCATCGCCTCTGCGGTCGGCAGGTTGGAAAGATGCCGCAGATCGACCGCGCCGCGCCGCGCGATAATCTCCGTGAGGCACGCCTTGAGCCGCTCGGTCATCAGTTCGGGAAAGGTGGCCGTCTCCAGAAACACCAGCAGTTCGGCCTCCGACGCCGCCGCAACCGCCTCCCACGACCCGAAATGCGCGCGCATCGCATCGGCCGAGCGGTTCGAATGGATCGTCTTCGTCCGCGCCCCGATCACGCCCTGCACAAGCGTCCATTCGGGCGAGCGCCGTTTTTCGGATGGGCGGACGATCCGGCCAAAATGGGCGATCAGTAGATCGTGGGTGTGCTGGAGGATTTCGGTGCGCGGGTCCGGGCCTAGGGGGAGTTGCATGGTCGTGTCTCGGCGCTAGGAGTGAATCGGCCAATATCTTTCGATGCGCCAAAGTGCTTCGCCTGGCTGTAACATCTTCCTGATCTCGTCGATCGTACTCTGATACTC
>JBPOET010000426.1:0-2215 GCA_051251675.1 Parasphingopyxis sp.
ATCTATCCATTGGCGGTACGCGCGGGGCTCGATCCGCACACAAGGGCGCACCTTCGTGGCCTCCAATTCCCCGGAGGCTATGGCTCTGGTTACTGTGGGTCGGCTGATATTGGCGGCCCCCATGACATCAGCGATTGTCATGAGCGGCGCGCCCGTCAGCTCTTCGTAAGATGTTTGTGTCTGGCTTTCACTAAGCAATTTACGTCTCCTTGTGGCGCTGCGTTTCTGCAACTGCCTAAGGAGTACCCGCTCAAAATCGGTTCACAAGGCTGAATGAAATTGGGGACGCAGTTACCGAATACTGTGTCCTATTTTGCCGACATTAGCGTCCGGTATTGGAGTCCTTCGGCCTGGGCAAAATCAAAGACGCCGACCCCCTCGTCATGGAAGACTGTGAGGGGTCCGATCGAGCATTGTCCACACAGCGCTTTCTCGTAAACAGCGGCGCGGTTCTTGTCGGCTGGCATGGCGCCGCTCAATGCGTCTGACCAGCGGCGGAGCGTCCTGGTACTGACTCGGTAGCAAGCGGCAATCCGCTTACGGACTCCAGCCTTTTCCCCATGGCTCGCTTCTCGCAGAGCAAAAGCCAGATATCCGCAAGCGGCATCTTCGTACTGTTGTTTCATAGAATCGAATTTCTCCGTACTGCCGGTAGCCCGCATCCAATCGGGCGTGGCATTCTGTGGTCGATATTGGAGCGACCATATGTCACGCCAGACCTGTCCAAGCTCCTTCCCGAACGCGTAGGATTGATCGGTGCCAAACCCCGACCCCGCAACTTCATTCAGCAGTTCGACGGCCCGCATTGTAATTGCACGAGGAAGGTCGTTCGTTCCCGTGGGTGCGCCACCAACCAACGCCTCCCGGCCCTTATCACCGAGCACTTGTCGTAAAAGCGCCAGCGCAGCCCCGGCTCGCATTTGGGCGTCTTCTTCATCCAGCACGCGGTCTAGAGCGTCGTGCAGGGTTTCCCGATCAGCGCACATCGGCCAGCTCCACGATATTGTCACCGAGTGTTAGGTTGGAATTGGGCAGACAATATTCTCCCCAAGCATCCATCATAACCCGACGCGCATCAAACAATGTATCGGTGAAATATGCAGCTTCGACCGCGTTCTCGACGCCGTGGGCCAGGCAAAACTCCGCAGCATCCGGCTGGGCCGGGTAATGTACCGCAGCCCAATTGCGAAAGGACGAACGAAACCCGTGGGCAGTCACATCAAGATCCATGTCGCGCATGACTTTGACGAGGGTCATGTCGCTCAACGGCCGGCCGCGTTTGGCTCCGGGAAATACCAGCTCGCTGCCCATTCGTCGAAAACTTCGGGCTTCACGCACAACTGCCATGGCTGCCGAACATAAAGGTACAGCATGAGGCTTGCCCGCTTTCATTCGCTCGGCTGGCAACGTCCATACTCGTTCGCGCTGATCAAGTTCACCCCAGGTCATCCCCCGAACTTCCCCGGAACGTGCGGCTGTCAACACGGCAAAGCGCAATGCCGCAGCTCCAACGCTGTCCTTATCTCGCAAATCCGAGATGAATGTGGGCACGTCCTGCCACGGCATGGACTTGTGGTGTGTCGCGCGCTTCAGGCGCTTGCCCAGGCTTTTATTGACGACCGCCAGTTCCAGAACACGCTCACGGTGGCCGTTCGACACTGCGTCCACGAGCACCTCTGCAATACGTTGGCGAACACGCCGCGCGGTTTCGTGCTTCGTCTGCCAGATCGGAAGTAAGATACCCTTCACATCGGCTTCAGTCACATGATCGACACGGAGACTACCGATCTTCGGAAAGGCGTAGGTTTCTAGCGAAGTGATCCACTGTTTCCGGTGCTTCGAATTGGTCAATGTCGGTGCTTTGTGGGCGTAGTAATCTCTTGCCGCTTGCTCGAATGTCGGCTTTTCCGCGAGCTTCCTCCGCCGCTCAAGAAGCGGGTCGAGCCCTGCTTTCGCTTGTTGGCGAACTGTCAGTGCCGCATCGCGAGCCTTATCCAATGTTACGATCTCTGCGCTGCCAAGACCGATATCGCGGCGACGACCATTTACCTGCACCCGCACTACCCATGATCTCGCGCCGGTTTTGCCGACCAGCAAGAATAATCCGTCTCCGCTTCTGTAACGACCGGGCTCCTTTGTTGCCTTCACCTGAGACTTGGTGTATGCGGGCCTTGCCGACCGACCAGGCTGCGCTGCCTTTCGTTTCGCCTTTTCC
>JBPOET010000427.1:0-2212 GCA_051251675.1 Parasphingopyxis sp.
CCTCAAAGAGGGTAAGCCGGCGCGGTTGACCGAACCGAAAGACGAGGAGGAAGCACGCCTGTTCCGCGAGGCGCAGCTGCTCACCGCGAAACCCGTTCTCTATGTCTGCAATGTCGATGAGGGTTCGGCCGCGACCGGCAATGCCTTCAGCGCGCGAGTGATGGAAAAGGCGGCGGCGGAAGGCGCCGAAGCCGTTATCATCTCGGCCGCGATCGAAGCTGAAATCATCACTATGGATCCTGAAGACCGCCCCGAATTTCTCGCCGATCTGGGGCTAGAGGAAACCGGTCTGGCGCGCGTCATCCGCGCCGGATACCAGCTCTTGCACCTGATCACCTTTTTCACAGCCGGCCCGAAGGAAACCCGTGCATGGACGGTCACCAGGGGATCGCACGCACCGCAGGCCGCCGGGGTCATCCATAGCGATTTCGAGCGCGGCTTTATCCGCGCCGAGACAATCGGCTTCGACGATTTCATTGCCCACAAAGGGGAAGCCGGCGCCCGGGATGCCGGCAAGCTTCGCCAGGAAGGCAAGGATTATGTCGTCACTGACGGCGATGTGATGCTGTTCAAGTTCAACGTCTAGCCACCGCGTTCGAACCCGGCACGGCGGATTACGGATGTCATAAAGGAGTGATATGGCGATGCACATGATCCGGTCGTGTTTACTTCACATAGCGCAGTTCGGGGCGGTTGCGGGCCAGGCGCAAACACAGGCGCCCGCCACCATCCTCATCTCGATCGACGGATTTCGGCCGGACTATCTCGACCGCGGCATCACGCCGCGCCTGTCGGCATTGCGGGATACGGGGATTTTCGCCTCGATGCGCCCATCCTTTCCGACCAAGACCTTTCCCAACCATTATACTATCGTCACCGGCCTCAGGCCCGATCGCCACGGCATAACCGGCAATTCGATGATCGATCCGGCGCGCCCGGGCCAGATGTTCAGCCTCGGCAATGCGGCGCAGTCGCTCGATCCCTTCTGGTGGGACCAGGCCGAACCTATCTGGGTCACCGCGGAAAATGCGGGAATCCGCACCGGCACCATGTTCTGGCCGGGATCCGAGGTGGCGATCCGCGGCGTACGGCCGCAGGACTGGCAGCGCTTCGACCAGAATGTCTCCAACGTCCAGCGCGTGAATGCGGTGCTCGATTGGCAACGGCGCCCCGAAGCCATTCGCCCGCATTTCGTCACCCTGTATTTCGATACGGTCGATATGGCCGGCCACATTCATGGGATACACGCGCCGGAAACCGATGCGGCGATCGCCGAGGTCGATACGCGGATCGGAGAACTTGTCGACGGATTGGCGGCGATGGACCGGCAGGCCAATATCGTCATTGTTTCGGATCATGGCATGCGCACCATCGATGCCGCGCGCGTCATCCAGCTGGACGAACTCATCGGCCCCGGTTTCTACACGCTGGTCGAAAGCGGCCCCTATGCGGCCATCGAACCGGCTGCGGGCACCGATGACCGTGTCTTCGAGACCTTCATCCGGCCGCATGACCATATGACGTGCACGCGGCGGGAAGATATCCCCGCCCATCTCGAATTCGGCGCCAACCCCCGGGCGGCGGCCATCTATTGCCGGGCCGACGCCGGCTGGGTCATCATATCGGGCGAACCGCGCTACCCCATCGCCGGGGCTACCCATGGCTGGGACAATCACGATCCGGAAATGCGCGCAACCTTCCTTGCGACCGGCCCCGCATTTGCGCGCGGTGCTGGCCCCGATATTGTCGACAATGTCGATGTCTACACACTTCTCAGCCGGCTGATCGGCATAGAAGCCCTCCCCAATGACGGCGATCCGGCGGTCGCCGATGCATGGCTTGGCGACTGATCAAAGTTACGCTTGCGTAAACGTAAGGCCGTGATATCCTGCCGGCCATGCTCTATTTCGAAGATATCCAGCCCGGCACGAAATCCGCTTTCGGCCGCTATGAAGTCTCGCGCGAAGAGGTGATCGAATTCGCGACGAAATACGATCCCCAGCCCTTTCATCTCGACGATGACGCGGCGGCGAAAACCTATTTCGGAAAAGTTTCCGCAAGCGGCTGGCACACCGGCGCAATGGTCATGCGCATGCTGGTAGAAAATATGAGAACCATTAAACAGGCGGGGCTTGGGTCACCGGGTATCGACGAGCTGCGCTGGCTGAAACAGGTATTTCCGGGCGATATCCTACGCTGCGAGACCGAAATC
>JBPOET010000428.1:0-2202 GCA_051251675.1 Parasphingopyxis sp.
ATGTCACCCCGGGCACGTTGCTCGTCTCGGAGAGCGGCATCAACAGCCATGCCGACTGCAACCGATTGGCGGAGAGCGGCGTGCGCGCCTTTTTGGTCGGCGAATCGCTGATGCGGCAAACGGATGTCGAAAGCGCTACGCGCATGCTATTGACCGGCCATGGCTGACCTTACCCATATCGATGAAAGCGGCGCCGCGCGCATGGTCGATGTTTCCGGCAAAGCGGAAACCGCGCGCGAAGCGACGGCCACCGGCCGGATCGCGATGTCGGCCGAAGCGGCGGCCGCCATCCGCGCCGGCAATGTAAAAAAAGGCGATGTGCTGGGCGCCGCCCGTATTGCCGGGATCATGGCGGCAAAAAAGACCAGCGACCTGATCCCTCTGTGCCACCCGCTGCCGCTGACCGGCGTGACGCTGGATCTGGACGCGGACGATGGCGGCGTGACGGCAACCGCAACCGTGCGCACAACCCATAAAACCGGGGTCGAGATGGAAGCCCTTACCGCCGTCTCCATGGCCCTTCTCACCGTGTATGACATGGCCAAGGCGCTGGATCGCGAAATGGCAATCGGCGAAGTGCGTCTGCGCGCGAAATCCGGCGGCCGATCAGGAGACTGGACGGCGGAATGAGTGGATTGCTCCCCGTCGAAGACGCCCTGTCGCGGGTGCTCGCGCTGGCTGAGCCGGTAGATGCGGAAATCCTGCCGATTGCCGATGCCGCAGGGCGCTGGCTGTCGGCGGATGTTACCGCGCGGCGCACCCAGCCCGCCGTCAATCTGTCCGCGATGGATGGCTATGCGATCCGCTTCGCCGAATGTCCTGGCCCCTGGACCGTCGTCGGCGAAAGCGCCGCCGGGTCGGCTTTCGCCCAAAATCTCGCTCCGGGCGAAACTGCCCGTATTTTCACCGGCGCTCCGGTACCGAACGGCGCGGATACCGTCGTCATGCAGGAAGAAACGGCGCGCGAAGGCGATACGCTGACGATGGTCGGCGAAGGCCCGCGCGAAACGGGCGCGCATATCCGGCGCGCAGGACGCGACTTTTCGGAAGACGATGTCTTGCTCCATGCGGGCTTAAAGGTTTCGCCGGCAGCGCTGGCGCTGGCGATCAGCGGCGGGCACGGAACCCTGCCTGTGCGGCGGACGATCCGGGTTGCCCTGATCTCCACCGGTGACGAACTTGTCCCCGCCGGCGGGGAAACCGGCATCGCCCAGCTACCAGCTTCGAACGGCCCGATGCTGGCTGCGCAACTCGCCCCGCTGCCCGTCGAAATCTGGGATATGGGCATTGTGCCCGATACCCTTGATGCACTCTCAGCCGCGCTGGATACGGCGAAGGATGCCGATATCATCGTCACGATCGGCGGCGCTTCGGTCGGCGATTACGATCTGGTACAGCCGGCGCTGAAAGCGGCAGGCGCCACCATGGATTTCTGGCGGATCGCCATGAAACCCGGCAAACCTCTGATGGCGGGAAATCTCGGCGATGCGACAATCATCGGCCTGCCGGGCAATCCCGCCTCGGCTTTCGTCACAGCCAAACTGTTCCTGGAACCGCTGATCGCCCATCTGGGCGGTGCGGACGATCCCGCGCCCCACTTCCGTCCCGCCAGGCTCGCGGCCGCGCTGCCGCCAACCGGCAAACGGACCGAATATCCTCGCGGACGATGGCGGGCCGGAGCCGTCGAACCCCTGCTCCAGCAAAGCAGCGCCGCGCTTGGCGCACTGGCCGAAGCTGAACTGCTGATCCACCGTCCTGCCGGAAGCCCCGCTGCACAGGCCGGAGACAAAATCGACATCCTCTCCATCGCTTGACAGCGAATCTTTTGTTTCCTACACGTTCTCCGTTCGTTCCATAGCGGAACAGCCATAAGGAGGCGAAAGCAATGCTGACCAAGAAACAGCATGAGCTGCTGATGTTCATTCACGACCGGCTGGCCGATACCGGCATCTCCCCTTCGTTCGAGGAGATGAAGGAGGCTCTGGATCTCAAATCGAAATCGGGTGTCCACCGGCTGATTTCGGCTTTGGAAGAACGCCAGTTCATTCGCAGACTCCCCAATCGCGCCCGGGCCCTGGAAGTGATCCGGATGCCAGAACTGGCAGGTGGTAAATCCTCTCCGGTAACCGCGGCGCCCAAGCTTATGCCGGTTGCCGCCAACGATATTCTCGAGCTTCCCTTGCACGGCCGGATCGCTGCTGG
>JBPOET010000429.1:0-2201 GCA_051251675.1 Parasphingopyxis sp.
CGGCTATCCTCCACCCCGAATCCGCGATCGCGGCTACCAGACCTTGTTGCGCACCATTCTTGGCCAGCAGGTCAGCGTCGCCTCCGCCGACGCCGTATGGCGCAAGCTTTCCGATACGCTCGGGGACGCCTCCGATCCGGAAAGCTTCGTCGCGGCAAGCGACGAAGACCTGCGCGGCGCGGGCATGAGTCGGCAGAAAATCGGATATGCGCAAAGCCTTGCGGAACAGCTTGTGTCGGGCGCCCTCGACCTCGACGCGCTCCCGGCGGACGATGAGGAAGCTATAGCGGCCCTCACTTCGGTAAAGGGCATTGGCCGCTGGTCCGCCGAAGTCTATTTGCTGTTCGCCGAAGGTCGCCCGGACATCTGGCCCGCCGGCGATCTCGCCGTGCGAATAGAAACGGGAAAGATCCTGGGAAAAGCGGAGCGGCCCAGCGAACAGGATATTCGCGAGACCGCGGAAGCATGGCGGCCGCACCGGGGCACAGCAGCCATCTTCGCCTGGCATTCCTACAATACGCCGGTCCTCTGAAAGCCGATATCAGGCCGTCTTGTGACGGCTCAGAAAATTCTCGAGCACCGGCTCGTAAAAGGGGCTCGAAAATTCGCACCCGGCCTCGAAACCATTTACCCAGACCACCTTTGCCGGCATCGCCTGAAGTCCCGGAAATTTGATCCAGACCTGCATTTTTTCACGCAGATTAATCGCGCTATCGACCTTGCAGCCCGTCCTGGAAAGGTTGCTGATGTCCGCCCGGGCCGCATCCAGACCCGATTTGCGGAATCCGGCTTTCACCGCCACGGGCGTACGCGAAGACAGTCGGCGTTCGACGGTGTCGTCGGCCCTGGTCAGCAATTGAGCGGTGATGGACATCGATATACCTTCTCCCGTTCATCCAAGTATCGGCCAAGATCGTGAACATTGAATTGAACGACGCGGTTAACATGGAGCTAACCTACAGGCCGCCGGCGGATGTTGCGCATTGCGCGGCATTCGTACCAGCGCCGGAAAGGTTAACGGACAATTGAGCCTTTCGCGGCTCATTCGCAGTTGACGTTAGCGTAAAGTCATGCTCGATAGTTGCCATGAACGCCTCTCCCCCTCCCGCCAATGTTCTCGCTTCCTACAAAGGCGCCAAACCCGATGCGCCGGACTGGTTCACCCAGGCGCTGACTCACAGGCCGGAACGCCACGAGGTGGAGAGCAACGGCGCCGCTATCGAATGCTTCACCTGGGGCAATGAGGGCAAACCGGGATTGTTCCTGCTGCATGGCGGTGGCGCTCACGGGCTTTGGTGGGCGCATATCGCCCCCTTCTTTGCCGATACCTATCGGGTCGCCGCAATGTCGATGGCGGGCATGGGAAATTCGGGCTGGAAGGATGAATATTCGATCGCCGGCCATGCCGAGGACATGCGAACCGTTGCCGAGGCGGTCGGGCTTTTTGCAGCCGGCAAACCGGTTGTCGCGGGACACAGTTTCGGCAGTGCGCCCACTGCGGCCGCGGCTGCCGATCCTTCGGGCTGGGTCGGGCGCGCCTTCATCATCGACTCATCCCTTCAAATGCGCCATTCCCCTGACCAGCACGGCCCAACACGGCGCGAGCGGCGATATTTCGACAGTTTGGAGGAAGGCCTCGCCCGATTCCGCTTCCTGCCCCCGCAATCGTGCGACAATCACTATGTCGCCGACATGATCGCGCGCGACGGCATTGTCGAGATCGAACCGGGGCGCTGGAGCTGGTCGCTCGATCCGAACGGGTTCGGCAGCACCAAACATCTCGAAATTGCCGAAATGGTGAGGGAGGCGCATTGCCCCATGGCCGTTATCTATGGCGAACGCTCGGCACTGATGGATGAAGAAGCCTTGACCCATCTGCACGAGATCATGCCGACGGGCACGCCGTTCGTCGCGATTCCCGATAGCGGGCATCATATAATGGTCGATCAGCCCCTCGCCCTGGTGGCAGCGATGCGGGCGTTGCTCTCCGGCTGAACAGCCTATCGCGCGCGCATCAAAGAATGATACATCGCGATCATGGAAACAGATTCGACCCATAGGGCCTTTGGCGGCACCCAAGGCATATACACGCATGACAGCGAGGAAACCGGCACGCAGATGCAGTTTTCCGTGTTCGTTCCCGATCATGACGAAGGAACGAAACTGCCGGTTGTGTGGTATCTGTCCGGGCTGACCTGCAC
>JBPOET010000043.1:0-9372 GCA_051251675.1 Parasphingopyxis sp.
TCACACTGCCATCGCCGAACACGTCATGATCGCGGCCAATATCCACGCTCTCCGCACCACCGGAAATCCAGGGGGCGAGCGCCGTCTGCGCGGACGGCATTTCCTGATCGCGAACCGCCGCGATATCCCGCCGGTTCATCAGCAGGGTCGATCCTGCAAAATCGGGCGCCTGTCCGATATGATCGTCGTGATAATGGCTGAGGCCAAGAAAAGTGATGTTTTCAGGCGTCAGCCCGATATCGCCAAGCTGGTCGGCGATTGTCCGGTCGAGCGACATGGTGAAAACCCACTGGGTAACGGACGTGCCCAGCAATTGACCGGAAAGCCCGGCATCCCAAAGCAGGTAGCGATCGCCGTTGCGGATCAGGTAGCAGCTGTCCGTCAATGTCCGTGGCTGGCCGTCATAAAGATGGCCATCGGAAAAAGGAGCGGTATCGCTCAGAACCAAAGAGCCGCAATCAAGCCGCCACATCTCGATATCGGGCGCGGGGGCCTGCTGCGCTAAAACCGTTGTGGACATGAGGAGCACAGCCAGCCCGGCGCCCAATCTGCATATCATCTTCATCCCATCATCTCCCTGATATCGGTGAGTTTGCCTGTAATCGCGGCAGCGGCAGCCATTGCCGGCGAGAGTAGATGCGTGCGCGCTCCCGGGCCCTGTCGACCGACGAAGTTGCGGTTGGATGTCGAAGCGCAGCGCTGGCCCGGCGGAACCTTGTCCGGATTCATGCCAAGACACATGGAGCAACCGGGCTCCCGCCATTCGAAGCCCGCTTCGATAAAGATGCGGTCGAGCCCCTCTTCCTCGGCCTGGCGTTTCACAAGGCCGGAGCCCGGCACCACGAGCGCTTGCTTGATATCCCCCGCAATTTTCCGGCCTTTCGCCACCGCGGCGGCGGCTCGCAAATCCTCGATCCGGCTGTTCGTGCAGCTGCCGATGAAAATGTTGTCGACCGGAATATCCTGCATCCGCTGACCGGGAGCCAGCCCCATATAGTCTAGCGATTTTGCAGCGGCAGCGCGCTTCGATTCATCCGCGAAACTATCGGGATCCGGAACATTCCCGGTGATCGGCACGACATCTTCAGGGCTGGTTCCCCAGGTGACGTTGGGCGCGATATCCGCGGCGTCGAGCGCAATGCGCTTGTCATATCTCGCCCCCTGATCGCTCGGCAGCGATTGCCACCAGGCAAGGGCAGCGTCCCAGTCCGCTCCGGTCGGCGCATAGGGACGGCCTTTCAGATAGGCATAGGTTTTCTCGTCGGGCGCGATCAGCCCCGCCCGTGCGCCGGCTTCGATCGACATGTTGGAAACGGTAAGCCGCCCTTCGATACTCATGTCGCGGATCGTGGAACCGGTATATTCGACAACGTAGCCCGTACCGCCCGAAGCGCCGAGCTTGCCGACAATTGCAAGCACCAGATCCTTTGGCGAAACGCCAAAGCCGAGCGTGCCCTCGACACATACTTCCATGCTTTTCGACTGTTTCAGCAACAGGGTTTGCGTCGCAAGAACATGTTCGACTTCGCTCGTGCCGATTCCGAAGGCCAGCGCACCAAGGGCGCCGTGCGCTGCCGTGTGACTGTCGCCGCACACCAGCGTGCAACCGGGCAGCGTAAAGCCCTGTTCCGGACCCACGACATGGACGATCCCCTGCTCGGGCGCGGCGTCGTCGATATAGCGGATACCGAAAGCGGGCGCGTTGGCTTCCAGCGCCTCAAGCTGCTTGGCCGACATCGGATCGGCGATGGGAACGCGATTGCCGGCTTCGTCCCGGCGCGCCGTTGTCGGAAGATTATGGTCGGCTACGGCCAGGGTCAGGTCGGGCCGGTGGACGGGCCGTCCCGCCGCGCGCAGCCCTTCAAAGGCCTGGGGGCTCGTAACCTCATGCACAAGGTGGCGATCGATAAAGACGATGCAGGTGCCGTCATCGCGCCGTTCGACGACATGCGAATCCCAGATTTTTTCATAAAGCGTGCGTGGCTGATTCATGCGAGCTTCCCTAACGCTATTTTGCCGCAGTGCAAAAGACAGATTTCTTAGAATACTAATTATATGGATTATGCAACCGGGCGCAAAGCTGATTCGGTTCGTCGCGTATGCCTGCCTGGCGACTATCCTTTGCCGCATTTCCGGCGGACACTGCCATCTGTGTGCAACGTGTTGAGTAGGATCGCCGAAATGAAAAACCCCAAGCCGAAATCAATAGCCCCGCTGATCGCCCTTGCCGCTGTGCCGCTGGCGGCCGTTCCCGCACAGGCCCAGAGCATACCCTTTGTTCCCGACATCTATATGGGGCTGGAGGCCGGAACCGGCGAGCGCAGCGCCAGCCGTTTCGGCCAGCCAGGCGCGATCGTTTCGAGCGATGAGAGCAATGGCGTGGACTATGGCGCCTTTGTCGGTGTGGAGCTTCCGGCCTTTCCGCTGGGCTATATGGCGGTGGAAGCCGGTATCGGCGATTCGACGGGCGAGACAACCGCGATCGTCCGCGATGGCGCGACTGACCGCCGCGTCTCGACCCAGGCGCGATTCAACTGGAGCGCGACGGCTCGGCTCGGCCTTGCCCCCCTGCCCGGCTTCGCAGCCTATGGCATCGCCGGATATGGCGGCGAACAGATCGACCTTACGGTCACCGTTGTCGCCACGGGATCGAGCTTCGAAAGCGACGATTCGATGGACGGCATCATCTATGGTCTCGGCGCGCGCTATATGGTCGGCACCGATATCGGCATCCGGGCCGAATACCGCCACCGCGAAGCCAGCGGCGCATACGACCCCGAACAGTTCATGCTCGGAGCGTTTGTGAGTTTCTAGCCCGGCAGATCGACCAGCGGCCCGCCGATCTCGATCGCTTTCTTATAGGCCGGACGCGCCATCAGCCGTTCGAGATAGGCTTTGGCGTTCGGGCGTTCGTCGAGAAGACCGACCAGATTGGACAGTTCGAGCAGATATTCGAGATTGATATCCGCACCGGTCATCGTGTCGCCGACCAGGAAATTGCGGCCTTCCAGATGCGCATCGATATAGTCGAGCTGCTTTTTCACCTCCCCGCCGACAAAGCCGCCAAGAACATCGCCAAGCCCCCCGAAGCGCGGCCCGAGCAGGGTCAGCAGGACGGGCATGGCCAGCGTGCCTTCAGCGAATTGCAGCCATTCGAGATAAGGCGCGCGATCGGCGTTGGATGTCGGGGCAAGCTCCCCCTCGCCCCGCGTTTCGATGATATATTCGATGATCGCTCCCGATTCGACCATGACATGACCATCGATTTCGACGGTCGGAGCCTTGCCGAGCGGATGGATCGCAAACAGGTCTTCCTGCGAACGATTGGTCTCCGGATGCCGGTGATGTTCGACCAGATCGTACGAGATCCCGAGTTCTTCGAGCAGCCAGATGATGCGCGTCGAACGCGAAAAGCGGAGATGGTGAAGTTTGATCATGAAGGGGTTCCTGAATGAAATATATTCTGTTTGGCAGTCTTGTTGCCGCTTATGCGGGCCGGATCAATGGCCAACCACGCCGAGGCTCTGAAAAGGCTTCTCATTATCGCTATATTTCTCGATCAGCGTCGCGCTGGCTTGGTTAAGGCCGATCACGCGAACCTGCTTGCCCTCGCGCTGTAGTCGCGCGACCACCTTGTCGAGGACGCCAGTCGCCGAAATGTCCCAGAAATGCGCGTGCGTCAGGTCGATATCGACATCGGTGATATCCTCCTCGCCATATTCCATCGCTTCGGTGACCTGATCGACCGAGGCGAAGAATATCTGGCCCGCGACCACATAGTGCCGGGTCGTGCCCTCGACGCTGGTTGTGATTTTCACGAGGTTGCGCACCATCCCGGCGAAGAAGATACCGCTCAGCAACACACCGACCAGCACACCCTGCGCGAGATCATGCGTCCAGACGACGGTCACAACGGTCGCAAGCATCACCGCCGTCGATACTTTTGGATGGTGACGGATTTCGAGGAAGGATTTCCAGCGGAAGGTGCTGATCGATACGAAGATCATCACTGCAACGAGCGCAGGCATCGGGATCTGCGCGACCCAGGGGCCGAGGACGACGATCAGCACGAGCAGCATGACACCCGCGATCATCGTCGACAGTCTGCGCCGCCCACCCGATTTGATGTTGATGACCGACTGGCCGATCATCGCGCAGCCGCCCATGCCGCCGATGAAACCCGTGAAGAAATTGGCTGCGCCCTGGCCATAGCATTCCTGCCGTTTGTCGCTGCGCGTTTCGGTCATATCGTCGACGATCGAGGCGGTGAGCAGCGATTCGAGCAGGCCGACGGCAGCCATGCCGGCCGCATAGGGGGCGATGATCTGGAGCGTTTCCAGGGTCAGCGGAACGACCGGGAGATGGAACATCGGCAGGCTGTCCGGCAGCGTGCCCATATCGCCGACCGTCGAGACGCCGAACCCACCGAATATGCTCACCACCGCCAGTAATATGATCGCGACGAGTGGCGAAGGCACGGCCTTGGTGACCATCGGCAGCAGATAGATGATCGCCAGCCCGGCACCGACCATGGCATAGGTCTCGACCGTAAAATTATCGCCGATCAGCTGCGGTATCTGCGCCATGAAAATGAGGATGGCGAGCGCGTTGACAAAGCCGGTGATCACCGAGCGCGCGACGAAGCGCATCAGCAGATCGAGCCGCAACAGTCCCGCAATCCCCTGAAACACGCCCATCAAAATCGTTGCGGCGAACAGATATTCGACGCCATGATCGCGCACCAGCGGAATGACAAGCACGGCCACCGCCGCCGTCGCCGCCGAAATCATTCCCGGCCGGCCGCCGAGCATCGCCGTGATCACCGCGATCGAGAAACTCGCATAGAGCCCGACACGCGGATCGACGCCCGCGATGATCGAAAAGCCGATCGCTTCGGGGATAAGCGCGAGGGCTACGACAAGGCCGGCAAGGAACTCGGTGCGTGGCTGGGAGAGCCAGTCGCGCTTGAAATTGCGGTGCATGGGCATGCGGGTATGACTTTCAGACGGTGCCGGGAAATCGCAGGGCGCATGAGCGCTCCGCAGTCGCCGAGGCTTTGATATATGGAATCAAAGGCCGATCAGGCCCTTATTGCTGCGCTGCAATATAGGAAGCCCACACGAAACGGAACCCCCGGGCCGGCAGCAGGCTAGCATTCGACGGTGATCAGGCCGCCTCGGACTCCGTGACGTTTATCCGATGCCGGCGCCGCGTTTCGGCATTTTTGGTCGAACGCGTCTCGCTTAGCATCTCCCGATCGGCTTCATCGTCGGGCGCAATCGCGGCATCGCGATACTCCGTCCGGTTCGGATCTTTCAGGATGCGCATCATGCGAATCCGGAGGCGCCACCATGTCCGCGCTACACGGGCCGTATTGTACACGCCTATCGCCAGATATTTGGGATAGAAGACCAGCGGATTCTCGGTCTTCATGCCGGGCCGGCGCTGCTTGCGCGAACGCAGCCGCAAATAGCCCGATTCCAGCTTCGCGATGCCGGCGATACGCACGGATTCGCGATAGGCCACGAGGCGATTCAGCGTGACATATTTCTTGTTCGACCCCAGCGCCGCCATCCGCTTGATGATCCGTTCCATATGTTTCCAGCTGTAGAAGCTGTTATGCGCATCACGGAACGCGCGCTCCCATTCCTCGTCGCTCATCTTCGGATGATGGGTTACGCGATGGTTGAGATCATATTTGGCCAGATCGGGATCCATCCAGATGCCCGCTTCGTACAATTTCTTGTGATCCTCGCTCCCGGGCAGCGGCGTCAGATAGTTGAGATAGAGCGCATCGACGGCAAGGTCGGACTTGATCAGCTCGATATCGTGCATGATCGATTCATAGCTGTCGTTGGGAAAACCAAGGATATAGCCGCACATGATGAAAACCGGGTGCTGCTTCCAGGCGAGGAACATGTCGCGATACTCCTCGACCCGGTTCTGCCGCTTGTTGGCCGCTTCCAGATTGTCGGCATTGACGTTCTCGAGACCGATAAAAATCTGGTCTGCGCCGGCCGCGCAGCATTTGTCGATAAAACCGTCAATCCTGTGGGCAAGGGTGTCCACCTGGATCGCCATATTGACCGGGAACCCCTGCTTGCGCAGGTCGATCAACCGGTCGAGAAAAGATTCCCAATTGCGGTTGCGCGCAAAATTGTCGTCGGTGAGCAGGAAGCGGGTCACCCCCTGCTTCGCATTTTCTCGAACGATCAGCTCTAGATCGTCGGCCGTGCGGAAGCGGCTCTTGCGCCCCTGCACATTGATGATGGTGCAGAAGGAACATTCAAACGGGCACCCACGCCCCAGATCGAAGCTCGAATAGCTGTTGATGTTCCGCTTCACCTGTTCGGGCGGCATGAAAGGGATCGGCGCCCCGGCCAGGTTGGGCGTATCGTCGAGATAATTGTAAACCGGTTTGAGTGCGTCATTGGCCGCATCGACCAGAACCTCATCGATCCGCCCTTCTTCGGCCTCGCCGCCGAAAAGGCCGATTCCGAGTTCCTGCGCTTCGACGATCTCGGGCGGCTGTTCCTTGAGCATCGACAGGCAGCCGGAGACATGGAAGCCGCCGATCGAAACCGGCAGGCCGGCGGCGCGAAATTCGCGCGCCAGGTCCATCGCGCGCGGATACTGGTTCGACTGGACTCCGACCAGCCCGATAAAGGCCTTGCCGCCCTGTTTGCGGATCGTGCGGACGATCCTGGCCGGATTCACATTCTGGTGAATTTCATCGATTGCGTGGACGACACATTCATATTCCGAGAGCACTCCGCGCTCCAGTGCGTCGTTCACGATGCCCGCCAGGCAGGCCAGCGAATTGGACGGGATCAGCGACCGCCACCATTGCAACGGATATCCATCGTCATGATAGCGCGTCGGCTTGATCAGATAGATATGAAATTTTTCGCGCATCCCACGCCCCCTGTTGCAAGGAACCTACGCGACTATCGCCTTTATCGCCACAAAATTTCGTGAAAGCGCCGGATTCTCAGCCCCCCGCCACCCGCTCTATATAATGGGCCGTGGTTTTCTCGCCCACTTCCTCGGCCGTCACGCCCGGCGCCAGCTCGATCAGTTCGAACGGGCTGTCATGATCCGGACGGTGGAATACGCCGAGATTGGTGATGATCATGTCGACCACATTGGTGCCGGTCAGCGGCAATGTGCATTCGGGGATGAATTTGGGATCGCCCGCCTTGGAATTGTGATCCATGACGACGATTATCTTTTTCACGCCGGCAACGAGATCCATCGCGCCGCCCATGCCCTTGATCATCTTTCCCGGAATCATCCAGTTGGCGATGTCGCCATTTTCCGCGACCTCCATCGCGCCGAGCACGGTCAGGTCGATATGCCCGCCGCGGATCATCGCGAAACTGTCGGATGACCCGAAATAGCTGGACGAGGGCAATTCGCTGATCGTCTGCTTGCCCGCATTGATAAGATCAGCGTCGACTTCGTCCGGATAGGGAAACGGGCCGATGCCGAGCATGCCGTTCTCCGACTGCAGCGTCACCTCTACCCCGTCCGGGATGTGATTGGCGACGAGTGTCGGGATACCGATGCCGAGATTGACATAATAGCCATCCTCAAGCTCCTGCGCCGCCCGCGCGGCCATCTGGTTGCGGTCCCACCCTTGGTTTTCCTGGGCCATTAGGCGCTCTCCCTCTCGCGGGTGGTCTCGAACTCGATTTTCTTGTCATAGGGCGAACCGTCGATCAGGCGTTTGACGTAAATGCCCGGCAGATGAATGCCGTCCGGATCGAGTTCCCCGACCTCGACGATTTCCTCGACCTCGGCGACGCAGATCTTGCCGGCCGTCGCCATCGGGGCGTTGAAGTTGCGCGCCGTTTTGCGAAACACGAGATTGCCCGACGTGTCTGCTTTCCAGCCCTTGACGATACACAGGTCCGCGAAAATGCCGCGCTCGAGGATATAATCCTCCATAACGCCATCCGGGTTGGGGAACTGCTTCACTTCCTTGCCTTCGGCGACCACCGTGCCGACGCCGGTTTTGGTGTAGAAGCCGGGAATGCCCGCGCCCCCTGCCCGGCAGCGTTCCGCGAGCGTCCCCTGGGGGCAGAACTCCACTTCGAGCTCCTTGGCAAGAAACTGCCGCTCGAATTCCTTATTCTCCCCGACATAGGAGGAGATCATCTTCTTCACCTGTTTGGTGCGCAGCAGCTTGCCCAGCCCTTCACCATCAATGCCTGCATTGTTGGAGGCTATGGTGAGGTCTTTCGTACCCGCGTCGCGGATCGCGTCGATCAGCCGTTCTGGAATGCCGCACAGACCAAAGCCGCCTGCGCAGATATGCATGCCGTCGAACAGCAGGCCATCGAGCGCCGCGGCGGCATCCGGGTAAATTTTCTTCATCGTCGAGCTCCGCATGGGGTTTGCCCCATTAGGCAGCCGCGACGGGTCGGGTCAATTGCCGTAACCGTCACCCCGGTCTCGAAATCTGCAACTGCGGAGCGACCGACAATTGCCGCCCGCGGTCAGCCCGACAATCGCTCCGCTCAGGCCCAGAATGCGAGATAGGCGAAGATCAGGCTTCCGGCCGCGAGCGTCAGGATTGTCGGACGCCGATAGGCCGGTGCAAGCAGCCCGACCAGAACACCGCCGAACACGACGAAAAACAGCGCCACGCCGACGACGATGCCATAGGTGCGGTATATCTGGGGACCATGGCCCTTGTGGAGCTCGGTCAGCGAAGCCAGCAGATCAGGCTCGACAAGCTGGGCGCTGGCTCCCTGCTCGCCATTTTCGACGCGCAGATGGGGCCGCGATGTCGGCCGGGTAACGAAACTGTCCCCGCGACCCCGGATATAATCGAACTCGATGTCAAGATTCTGATCGGCTATGTAGCGCCGGACTTCCGCCTCCAGCTCCGGATTTTCGGTGTCCAGTGCATAGCCGGTCGGCGCGGCAAGGTCCGTCTCTACGCTATCGCCCTGAACCCCGGCCAGGTACAATCCGCCCGTGATCGCCATCAGCAGAAAAGCCGGAGCCAGCATCGCCGCCAGGTAAAGATGGATATTCACCAGGGTGCGGCGCAGCTTAACCTTGTTCATTCCGATCATCCTTTTCGTTGACTGGACAGAGCGAATGCCTGGTCCCTCGATCTATAATTGCTATTGCGTACTATTCGCATTAATCTCGGTCAATGCGGAAAGCGCGCTATTTGACCTTGATCAATGCGCAGCTCCCTGAACTGTCCTATAAGGAAATGGAAGAGTCAGTTGGTTCTGGGAGAATGATAATGAAATCCATCCTGTTATCGGTAAATGACGAAGAAGGCTTCGAATCCCGCCTGCAGGCGGCGCTCGATATCGGGCGCGCGAACAATGGTCATATCACCTTCCTCCA
>JBPOET010000430.1:0-2195 GCA_051251675.1 Parasphingopyxis sp.
TGGCGAGGCCGCCCAGATCGAGCAAACGGGTAAGCCGGCGCTGGCCGGTCTGCGGATCGATCTCCGCCTGGCCGCCCTGATAGTCGATCAGCGCCATGCGATCGAAATCGATGCCGGTATCGATATCGATGCGCAGCGGACGGGACGGCCTTGCCTGCGGCATGATCGGCCCGCTCTCGTCGCAAAGTCGGCACGCACCCTGGGCAACGACCTCCGATGGCGCGGCAAATCCGGCCGCAGCGACGAGCAAAGCCGGGATAAAGGTGGGATGACGCCACATGCCGCCCATTCTCGCCGCTAACCAATCAATATATCGTTAACGATAAAAGCCTGCCATGAAGGGTTCACATGTTTGCAGCGTCCTTTACGAAAGCTCCCTGACCGTGCCGATTCCCACGCCTCATATCAATGGCATCGGCGCAGCGACGCCCGACCATGACATTCACCATGCCTTTATCGGCTGGGCCGCGGCGCAATTGTCCGATCCGCGCGAACAGGCGATCTTCGCCCGCATGGCCGAACGGGCCGGGATCGAGCATCGCTGGTCGGTCTTACCCCGAGGCGCGGACGGGGGCTCCCCAATCTGTGCGGGCGGCTTTTACGCGCAAGGCATGCCGCCAACCTCCGAGCGCATGAAGCTCTACGCCGAAACGGCTCCGGAACTGGCGGTTGAAGCCGTTTCCAATCTGCCCGAGATCCCCGACCCGGCCAGCATCACCCATCTTGTCGTTGCCAGCTGCACGGGTTTTACCGCGCCCGGCCTCGATCAGCTGGTCGCGCGACAGCTGGGCCTGAGCGGCTCGGTCGAACGGACGCTGGTCGGCTTTATGGGCTGTTATGGCGCGGTGACCGCGCTCAGGAACGCCTATCATATCGTGCGCTCCGAGCCGGAGGCGCGGGTGCTTGTCATCACGACCGAACTTTCGACCCTGCACCTGCAGCCGGACGATGCGCTCGAACCGCTGCTTGCGATGCTGCTGTTCGGGGATGGCGCGGCGGCAGCGATTGTCAGCGCGGAACCGCACGGCCTGGCAATGGGCCGCCAGTTCGCCGCGACCCTGCCGGAATCGCACGATCTGATCCAATGGCATGTCGGCGATACGGGATTTGCCATGCACCTTTCCGGCGAAGTGCCGGGGCGGATCGCCGACGCACTGGCCAGCGCGGAGTTCCGGTCCGCCATCTGCAACGGCAAAGGCCCCGATGCGGTCGATAGCTGGGCCGTGCATGGCGGCGGGCGATCGATCCTCGATGCGGTCGAGAAGGGACTGGGCCTCGGCCCGGATGCACTGACCATCTCCCGCGATATCCTGCGCGAGAAAGGGAATATGTCCTCGGCGACGCTGATGTTCGCGCTTGAGCGCATCATGCGCGGTCCGCCCGCGGGGCAGGGCCTGGCGATCGCCTTCGGACCGGGGCTTGCGGCCGAGGGCTTCGAGTATCGGAGCGCCTGATGGCCAGGCTCGCCCAGCGCGCGATTGCCGAAGAGCAGATGGACGCGCCGGGTCTGGCACCGGACATCTATGCCGCTGTCCTTGCCGATCTTGAGCGGGCGAACCGCTGGACCTTCGCGGCCCGGCCGACGCTGCGCTTCCTCGCGCGCGCCACAAAGGGGATGGACAGTTTCAGCCTGCTCGATGTCGGTTATGGCGAGGGCGGCATGCTGCGCGCCATTGCAGGCTGGGCGAAGGCGCGCGGCATAGAGGCAAGGCTGACGGGGATCGATCTCAATCCCAAGAGCCGGGCCGCCGCCGGGGCAAAAACGCCCGCCGGCATGGCCATCGACTATCAGACCGGCGACTATGCCGATTGCGAGCCGACCGATTTCATCGTCTCGAATCTCGTCGCCCATCATATGACGCATGACCAGCTCATCGCCTTTCTGCGCCATATGGAAGCGCGGGCGATACGCGGCTGGATGGTCAACGATCTCCACCGGCACCGCTTCGCCTATTTCGGCTATCCGCTGCTCGCGCGGATTATGGGCTGGCATCCGATTGTCCGGGCGGACGGGCGGTTATCGATAGCGCGCAGCTATCGCCCCGCGGAATGGCGATCCCTGCTGAACGAAGCGGGTATCGCGCCGGACGCTGCGCCTATCGTCCGCTATTTCCCCTTTCGGCTATGCGTCGAACGCGCGCCCTGATCGCCGGCGGCGGGCCGGCGGGCCTCGCGGCCGCCATCGCGCTTGCCTT
>JBPOET010000431.1:0-2193 GCA_051251675.1 Parasphingopyxis sp.
GGGTGAAACAACATTGCCGAAATAGCTCGTCTCGTTGGACGAGCCCATCGCGAACTGATCCATATTGAGCTTGCCGAGCATGCCGGCGCCGGCGTCCAGCAGATTGCCGGACACGGTCGATTCATAAGGCGGGACAAAGCCCTCGAGGATATGGCTTGCGGCGGTCGACTGGACGCCTTTGGTACAGAACAGGTCCTTGATACCCAGCGGCACGCCGGAAAGCGGCCTGGCTTCGCCGGCAGCCAGTGCACGATCGGCCTCTTCCGCCGCTTCGAGCGCCTTTTCGGGCGTCTTCACGATAAAGCAGTTCAGCGCGTCGGAACCCGCCACCGCGTCGTTGAACGCATCGGCCACCTCGCGCGCGGAAAAGGCCCCGCCGCGAAACCCGTCGCGGATTTCCGCAACGCCAAGATCGGTAATATCGGTCATGCGAAAAATTCCGTGAGTGCTGAGCCTGTCGAAGTACGGCTCTGTGCCGAAGGTCGCCCTTCGACCAGCTCAGGGCTAACGGTTCTTGAGGAGCAATCAGACATTATTCGATCACCTTCGGAACGGCGAAAAAGCCGTGTTCGGCCACCGGCGCATTGGCCAGGATATCGCCCCGCTTGTCGCCATCGGTCACGACATCGTCGCGCATCCGGGTGTGGTTGGGAATGACGGCAGCCAGCGGTTCGACGCCGGACGTATCGACTTCGCCCAATTGCTCGACCCAGCCCAGGATATTGTTGAGTTCGGGTTTGAGGCGCTCGGCCTCTTCTTCGCTCATCGCGATGCGCGCCAGAGACGCGATGCGGAGCACGGTTTGAGTATCGACGGACATGGCCGCGCGGCTAGCATCGCCCCGCCTTTGCTGCAAGCGCGTAAAATGCATGAATGGCCCATTGGCGTTGGCCTTTTACACGCCTTGGACTATGGCGCCCGCCAGACCGTATAAGAGTGACGCCATGGCCGCCCGTATCTTCCTCTATCTGATTGCAACGGCGATCTTCCTCGTCCTGCTCGCCGGAGTCGCATGGACGCTGTTCCAGGACGAGCTGCTCGAAATGGCGCTGGTGCCCGGCGAAACCATCGAGATGCTCGAAGAGATGCCGGATCAGGCCTATGCCAACCGGGCGATGTGGCTGATCCGCCCGGATATCGCGAACCCGGCCAGCGACTGGCTGCCCGAAGGCTATGGCGATGCAGAAGAACAGGCCGGGGAAGACGCCGAACCCGCACCCCTCGCCATCGACGAGGACGGGACCCGTATCCCGGTTTTCTATGTCCTGCCGACCACCTATCTCGACCGCGATCGCTGGAACGCGCCGCTCAACAGCCCGGCGGCCCGCCCCCGCCAGGAACTGTTCGCCGCCAGCCAGGCCAGCGTCTTCAATGAGATCGGGGAAGTCTGGGCGCCGCTCTACCGCCAGGCCGTGATCGGCGCCTTCCTGACCGATCATCGCAATGCCGAGGTCGCGCTGCGCTTCGCCTATCAGGATGTCGAGGCGGCGTTCGACTATTTCCTGACGCAGATCGATGAGGACCAGCCCTTCATCCTGGCCGGGCACAGTCAGGGCGGCCTGCATCTGGCGACCCTCCTCCATGAACGCATCGCCGGAACCCCCGCCGCCGACCGGATTGTCGCGGCCTATGTGATCGGCTGGCCGATCTCCGTCGAGGCCGATCTGCCCGCCCTCCCCCTCAATGCCTGCGCAGAGCCGGAATCCAGCAACTGCATCATCGCGTTCCAGAGCTTTGGCGAACCCGCCGATCCCCACCAGATCACCCGCATATATGACGAGAGCACCGGTTATACCGGGGCATCGCGCCGCGACACGGCGATGCTGTGCGTCAATCCGCTAACCGGCAGCCGGAACGGAGCGGCGGATGCCGATGCCAATCTCGGCGTTGTCGTTCCCAATGAGGATATGAACGACGCCAGCCTGGAACGCGGGCTGGTGCCCGCCCGCTGCGACGAACAGGGGTTGCTTCTGATCGGCCAGCCGCCCGAAGCCTTCGGACGCTACCTCCGGCCCGGCAACAATTACCATGTGTTCGAGTTCCTGCTCTTCTGGAGGAATCTGCGCGCGGATGCAGCGCGGCGGGTCGGTGCATATCGGGCGGCGGCGCAATGATCACCGAAGCCCCTGCCGAATTTCGCGAGGCGCTGCCGTCGGGCGGACGGCTTGCCGGGCTGGATGTCGGCAGCAAGAC
>JBPOET010000432.1:0-2176 GCA_051251675.1 Parasphingopyxis sp.
CGACACCTGCTCTGACGGCAGCACCTCGTTCAGCTCGTCATAGGTCAGATAACCACGCTTCTTGGCCTTGGTGATCAGTTTTTTGATCGAAGCCTGGTTGAGGTCGATAACCGGTGCGTCGCTATCGTCCTTGGTCGCCGTTTTTGCTTTAGCCATGTAAACCCTTGCGTTCTTTGCCGCTATGCAGCGGCTTCCCCTAACAATTCCAACTCATCGTGCAAGCGCTGCTTTTCTTCCATCAGCCGCTTGCGCCGTTCCGATTCCCTGTTCCAGACCCCTTCGAAATCATCTGAGTCCGCAGCCTGTTCCAGATTGGCGCGGACATTTTCCAGATTTTCGTCAAGTTCCTGGCTGCGGGCAATTGTATCGATGGCGGCTTCCAGATCTCGTACCGCCACAGCCGGGTCGGTCTTGCGATAGAAGAACGAAAAGCCGAGATCGCGCCAAGAATGCCTCTTTTCCGCCGATTCCAATTCCGCATCCGCCAATATGGTCTCGATCATGTCTTCATCAAGGTCCGGGCGCTCAAAAGCTGCGGTGACCAGCAGGTCGCGCCAGCGCGAGAGCAGTCCGTCGCCGATATGAAGAGACTGGATCTGATCGGCGCGCGACTGCACCACTGCCGGGTATCGTGACAGGCCGAGGAGAATGGCGCGGATATAGAGATCGAGACCCTGCAGCGCATTGCGCGCGCCCGTCGCCGCCAGCGCATCGCGGACGAAATCCACTTCCTTCTTTTTCCAGCCAAACGCATTCCAGAAACGATCGCGGAATTCGCGGCCGAACTCTTCGCGCATCGCGGAATCGCCGATCGCGCCGGCAAGTTCGTTGAGGCGGCGTTTGAGCTTGGCGCGGGCTGTCGGGCTTCTGGCATCGATCTGCGCGGCCTCATAGTCCCACATGAACGTATCGAGACTGAGCGGATCCGCGAACTGGCGGCGCAGATCGTCGGTGCCGCCTGAACGGATGATATCGTCCGGATCCTGCCCGGGGGGCAAGTGGACGAATGCGAGAGAGCGCTCGGGCTGAATTGCGGGCATCGCCCTTTCGACCGCCCGCATCGCCGCTTTCTGACCGGCTGCATCGCCGTCGAAACACAGGATCGGTGCTTCGTCGACCCGCCAGAGCATGGCGAGTTGATGCTCGGTCAGTGCCGTGCCGAGGGGGGCGACGGCTTCCTTGAATCCGGCCTGATCGAGCGCGATGACATCCATCTGGCCTTCGACAACGATGATCCGCTTGGCATCGCGGGCGGCGGGTGAAGCGCGATCGAAATTGTAGATCGTCCGGCCCTTGTCGAACAAAGGCGTATCGGGCGAGTTCAAATATTTGGGTTTGCCATCGCCGATAATGCGCCCGCTAAAGGCAATCACGCGCCCGCGCTGATCGCGGATCGGGAACATCAGCCGGCTGCGGAACCGGTCATAGGGGGAGCGCCCGGCTTCTTCAGGTACGGCGATCAGCCCAGCCTCGACCAGCCTGTCGCGGCTGAACTCCTTGAGCGCATCTTCGAGTTTGCCGCGGGCGTCCGGCGCAAAGCCCAGACCGAAGGCCTGCTGGGTTGCCGCGCTGATGCCGCGCTGTTCGAGATAGGCGCGCGTTTCGGCTCCGGCCGGGCTTTGCAGCTGATCGGCATACCAGGCCGCCGCCGCTTCCATCACGTCGCGCAGTGAAGCCGATTTCTCCTGCTGTTCGCGCATCCGGGGGTCGGGCGCGGGAACCTGCATGCCTGCGCCGTCGGCCAGTTCCTTTACCGCATCGATAAAGGGCAGGCCGCGCGTTTCGGTGAGAAAGCGAATGGCATCGCCATGCGCGCCGCAGCCGAAACAATGATAGAAGCCCTTTTCGTCGTTAACGGTGAAGGAGGGGGTCTTTTCCTTGTGAAAGGGGCAACAGGCTTTCCATTCCCGGCCGGCCTTCTGGAGCTTTGTGTGTTTGCCGATGACGCTGGACAGCGTCGTGCGCATGCGAAGCTCATCGAGAAAGGCAGGCGATAGAGACATGACCCTATTATAATCGGCCTAACCCATATGCGCTGAAAACTCAATCGCCGCGAAGGCGATTATTCGCATACTGCGGCGATCTCTCCGCCTTCGCTCGGTATGGGGCCGGGGCCGGTTGCTTCCAGCCCGTCCGCGATGAAGCGATATTCACCTTCGGGACCGCTTGGCGGCTG
>JBPOET010000433.1:0-2174 GCA_051251675.1 Parasphingopyxis sp.
CCCCTGTAATGCTCGGTGCTTTGAGTGATACAGGGCAAATCGGCTCGGCAAACGCTTTCTTGACCGCGACAGACACGGCCGTGGCCCTTTCGAGAGCCTTGCCCTCCGGTAGTGTGGAGGGCTTAACAGATCCGGCCAGTGCACATGGCACCGGCCATGGATCAGGGATCAGCCCTGACGGCGGGCGCGTACCGCTTCTGCCAGCTGTTCCAGCAAGGGCATGGTGTCGTCCCAGGACAGACAGGCATCGGTGACACTCTGACCCCGGACCAGCGGCTTGCTGCTGGGGTTCTGACTGCCTTCGACCAGATTGCTTTCTATCATGACACCCATGATGCGCTGATCACCATCGCTGACCTGTGCACAGACGTCGCGACAGACATAGCGCTGGCGACGATGCAGCTTGCGCGAATTGGCATGGCTGCAATCGATCATGACACGCTCCGGCAAACCGGCCTTGGCCAGCAGCACACTGGCGTCGTCGACACTGGCTGCATCGTAGTTGGTGTGCGATTTGCCGCCGCGCAGGATCAGATGGCAATCGTTGTTGCCGGACGTCTGCACGATGGCAGAGTTGCCTTCCTTGGTCACCGACAGGAAGTTGTGCGCACCACGTGCGGCACCGATCGCATCCACCGCAATCTGCACACTGCCGGCCGTGCCGTTCTTGAAGCCGACCGGGCAGGACAGTCCGGAGGCAAGCTCACGGTGCCCCTGACTTTCGGTGGTACGGGCACCGATGGCACCCCAGCCGACAAAATCGGCGATGTATTGCGGACTGATCAGATCCAGGTATTCCACGCCGGCAGGCAGCCCCATGTCGTTGATATCGGACAGCAGACGTCGGGCGATTTCCAGACCTTCGTTGATCTGGAAGGTGTTGTCCATGGTCGGATCGTTGATCAGGCCCTTCCAGCCCACCGTGGTGCGAGGCTTTTCGAAATAGACCCGCATGACAATGCACAGATCGTCGCTGAGTGCCTGCTTCATGGCCGCCAGCTTGGTGGCGTATTCCAGAGCCGCATCGGGATCATGAATGGAACAGGGTCCGACAACCACGACCATGCGGTCGTCGCGTCCTTCCAGAATGTCGCGCACATCGTTGCGGCAACGCGTCACCGTGTCGGCCGCGGTATCGCTTACCGGAACCAGTTTCAACAGTTCCTGCGGAGCGCGCAGTTCTCGCAAGCCGGTAATGCGAAGATCGTCGGTATTTGTCGTCATGAAGGGATTACCACCTGAATTGAATGGGGTTCGGACGCCGACGCGGCGCCAGAACCACTGAATTGTCTACCCCGTAACCGGCTGTACCGCACTGGATATGCGCTCGATTATCTCACTAATACGGGCATGGCGTATCTTCATGGAGGCGCGGTTGACGATCAGTCGCGAGGTCACGTCACTGATGTGCTCCAGAGGTACCAGACCATTGGCCTTCAGCGTCGAGCCGGTGTCCACCACATCGACGATAAGCTCGCTCAGGCCCACCAGCGGTGCGAGCTCCATGGAACCGTAGAGCTTGATGATCTCCACCTGGCGCCCTTTGCGGGCAAAATGGCGGCGTGCACATTCGGTGAACTTGGTGGCGACCCTGAAGCGGCGATTGCAGTCCAGATCGGTATCGGGGAAACCGGCGACCATGAGCTTGCAACGCGCGATCTGCAGGTCCAGCGGCTCCAGCACCCCTTCCGCACCGTGCTCCATGAGCACATCCTTGCCGACAACCCCCAGATCGGCGCCACCGTGCTGCACATAGGTAGGCACATCGCTGGCGCGCACGATCAGGAATTCGACATCCGGTTCGCTGCTGGGCAGGATCAGCTTGCGCGACTTTTCCGGATCCTCCGAGGGGCGGATACCTGCCGCTTCGAACAGCGGCAGGGTTTCGTCGAAGATTCGCCCCTTGGACAGGGCAATGCGCAATCGTCGTCTGGTATTGCTTGTCATTTGTCTGGTACTCGCCGGATCTCGGCACCCAGTTGATGAAATTTCTCTTCGATGCGCTCGTAGCCGCGATCGATGTGATACACCCGTCGCACCGTGGTCTCGCCATCGGCCATCAGCGCCGCCAGTATCAGACTGGCCGAGGCTCGCAGATCAGTGGCCATGACCGGTGCGCCGGTGAGCCGTTCAACGCCGCGAATGGTCACCGAATTGCCGTCAATGGTCATGTC
>JBPOET010000434.1:0-2167 GCA_051251675.1 Parasphingopyxis sp.
GAAGGCCATTCGATCTCGGCCGGTCTCGATTAGCCCGGCATCGGGCCGGAGCAGCGCGCCTTCGGCGGCGACTTCATTGGCATGGCCGCCCGCCGCGGCATCGGCAACGCCTTCCCGGAAAGAGCGGCGCCAGTGCGATATCCGCGCACGATCATCCCTCGTGGCGATCGACTGCCAATAGGTCGGCAGTTCCTGATTGGGATTGGCCCCCGCCGGAACGCCCGTCACACCATCGGTATAGGCACAGGAGGACAGCAGCAAAGCCGCTGTTATTGCAGCCAATATTCTATGCGCTCGCTCCGTCATCATGGATCAGCCTAGCCTATCTCCCCGGTGCCGCATAGCCGTCTACTGCGCCGTCCAGCCGCCATCCATGGAAAGGTTGGCGCCGGTGATCTGGGAGGCTTCGTCGCGGCACAGATAGAGGGCGAAGCTGGCGACTTCTTCCGGCATGACGAATTTCTTGGTCGGCAGCGCGGCGAGCAGCACCTCCTCGATAACCTGTTCGCGCGTCATGCCGCGCGCCTTCATCGTATTGGGGATCTGCTTTTCGATCAGCGGCGTCCAGACATAGCCGGGGCTGATACAGTTGACGGTCACGCCGTCCTGCGCGGCTTCGAGCGCGACCGTCTTGGCGATCCCGCCCAGTCCGAATTTGGTTGCATTATAGGCCGATTTGAACGGGCTTGCGACGATCGAATGGGCCGAAGCGGTATAGATGATCCGCCCCCATCCTTTTTCCTTCATCGCACCGACAACGAGCCGGGTCAGATGCCAGGGCGAGGAAAGGTTGATGGCGAGCATCTGATCCCATTTCTCGACCGGGAAATCCTCGATCGGCGAAACATGCTGGATGCCCGCATTGGCGATGGCGATATCCGCCGTGCCCAGCTCGTCCGCGCATTGCTCGACCATAGCGGCAATGGCAGCGGGATCGGACATATCGGCATCGGAATAAACGGCTCTGGCGCCGGACAGGTCTTCCAGCGCCTTGCGCTCGGCCTCGATCTCGTCGGCATCGCCGAAGCCGTTGATCATGACGCTGGCCCCCTCTGCGGCAAGCGCCTTGGCATAGGCGAGCCCGATGCCCGAGGTGGAGCCGGTGATGAGTGCGGTTTTGCCTTTGAGGAACATGGGATCGGGCCTTTCTGCTGCCGGAGATTTGCGCCCTACCTAACCGCCCGGCGCAATCATGCCAGCCCCAAATGCTGCGCCCAATTGCAACGCCGCCCCGGCTCGCCCATTATCGGCTCCGGTTTTGAGGGGAGAATCGCCATGCGTTTGGGCGGACGGCGCAGCAGCAGCAATATCGAACGGCAGACCGGCGGAGGACGCCGCGGCGGCTTTCGCATGCCCGGCGGCGGCCGGCGCGGCGGCGGACTGCCGATCCCGATCCCGGCAAGCGGGCGCGGTCAGATGGGCTGCGGCACGATCGTCATCATGATCATCATCTTCCTTGCCATGTCCTATTTCGGTGGGGGCCTAGGCAATCTCGGCCTGTCCGGCGGCGGTGGCGGCGGCCCGGCGGGTGGCGGCGAAGTGACACGCGGCGAACAGGCGATCCAGGACGAGACCGACCGTTTCGTCGCCCAGGTGCTCGGCTCTACGGAGGATCGCTGGACAGAGATTTTCGCCGAGAACGGCCAGCGCTATCAACCGGCTACGCTCGTCTTCTACGACAATCGGGGCAGCTCGGGCTGCGGTGCGGCGGATTCGGCAATGGGACCCTTTTACTGCCCGGCCGACCAGAAAATCTATCTCGATACGGATTTCTTCACCCAGCTTCGGACCGACCTTGGCGCAGGCGGCGATTTCGCCCAGGCCTATGTCGTGGCCCATGAAGTCGGCCATCATATCCAGACGATCACCGGCATTTCCAATCGCGTGCGTTCCCAGCAGCAACGGGCAAGCGCCGCCGAAGGCAACCAGCTGCAGGTACGGATGGAATTGCAGGCCGATTGCTATGCCGGCGTCTGGGCCAACCGCGAGCGCGATGCGATGGAACCCGGCGATATGGAAGAAGGCATGCGCGCGGCGAACGCGATCGGCGACGATACGCTGCAACGCGCCGCCCAGGGCTATGTCGTGCCGGAAAGCTTCACGCACGGCACGTCCGAACAGCGGATGCGCTGGCTCAGGCGCGGGATCGAAAGCGGCGACCCCGATG
>JBPOET010000435.1:0-2167 GCA_051251675.1 Parasphingopyxis sp.
GGCCGAAGGTCATCGGTCCCGCTCCGTTCACTCGCCACTCTTTCGGAGATCGAAGGTCTCAACCAGATCAGCCGGGAAAACGGCCAGCGCCGGGTTGTCGTGCAGCTCAGTGTGAGGGGCCGCGATGTGGGATCGCTGGTCGCCGAAGCACGCGAGGCGATAGCCGAGCAAGTCGACTTGCCGCCGGGCGTCTTTCTCGAATGGGGCGGTCAGTTTGAGAATCTGCAAGCCGCTCAGGCGCGCATCGGCGTAGTCGTGCCGATTGTCGCACTGCTGGTCTTCGGCCTGCTGGTCATGGCACTCGGCAATGTCCGTATGGCAATAGCCGTGTTCACAACAGTGCCGTTGGGAATCGCAGGCGGTATCTTTTCGCTCGCTTTGACTGGACTGCCTTTCTCCATATCGGTGGCCGTTGGTTTCATTGTTCTGGCCGGCGTCGCCGTTCTCAACGGTCTCGTTATGATGACGAGCTTCCAGGCACGCCTGAAAGAAGGGATGGGCCTCGATGAAGCGATCTTTGGCGGAGCGGTGGAGCGATTCCGTTCCGTCCTGATGACAGCCATTGTTCCGTCGCTGGGTTTCGTTCCGATGGCGATCGCAACAGGCACGGGAGCCGAAGTCCAGAAACCATTGGCCATCGTCGTGATCGGCGGGCTGATAACAGCGACTGCCCTGACGCTGTTCGTCCTCCCCGCCGTGACCCGGCTGATACTTGGCCGCGAGGGCAGTGACTGGGCAGGAGGGCTCAAGCGACGGATGCCGAGCCTGCCTGAATTACCGTCATTCCGCTGGAAGCCGCGGCACCAGTCATGATGGATGCAGCACCGCTCGGCAGAGAAACAGGAGACCGCAAATGACGATATCTCGAAACGCGATGCTGATGCGTATCTATACCGACGATTCAGCGATGCACGGCGATGACGAAGTAGTGGACGTCATTGTCGCACGCGCTCGCAAAACCGGCCTTGCTGGTGCCACCGTGCTAAGAGGCAGGGTCGGTTTCGCGTCCGGTTCTGCTGTCCATGAGCATCATTCTTTCGGCATCGGCGATAATCCACCGATGGTCATCGAGCTGGTCGATGCCGAGGAAAATCTCCGGTCTTTCTTGAACATGCTCGAAGACCTGCGGGGGATCGGCCTTGTGACGCTCGAAAAGGTTGAAATCGTCACGGTCGCCTGGGGAGATACACGATCATGAGCGCGACCGATCTCGATCTCGGCTCCAAGAATAAGCGCAAAACGCTTTGGATCGTGCTCGCGCTCAATGTCGCGATCGCGATCGGATTCTTCGCCACCGGCGTAGTCGCTGATTCCAATGCTCTGCTCGCCAACGGCCTCGACAATTCGTCGGATGCGATCGTCTACGCGCTGAGCCTTTTGGCGATGACGCGGTCGCGGACATGGAAACGCGGTGCCGCGCGCTTTTCCGGCTTCATGTTGCTGCTCTTCGCCGCTGGCGTAATCGTGGATGCCGGTAGACGATTTCTAGAAGGCTCAGAACCGGGCGGAATTACGATGATGGCGATGGCGGCGGTTGCTGCCGTCGTCAACCTCCTTTCGCTCTACCTGCTGAAACGGCTGCGCAACAAGGACGTCAATCTGCGCGCTGCGACGACGTTCAGCTTCAACGACTTCGTCGCGAATGGCGGCATCATCATCGCCGGCATCGTGGTGATGGTTACAGGCGCGAACTGGCCAGACCTGATCGTCGGAATCGCCGTAGCCGGCATCGCAATTTACGGCGGCATCGAAATCCTGCGCGACACGCATCAAGACATTCACGACGAGAGAGGAGATACCCATTGAGCGCGGGACACGATCACGGCAGCGTTCGTACGTAATTATCACCCGAACAGTAATGTCGTCCGGACTTTACCGACGATTCGGCGATGCACGGCGATGACGAAAGAGGGGTTGTTTTTGCCGAACGCGCGCAAAACTGGTCTTGCTGTTGCTGGCGTGTTTAGAGGGTCAGGTCCTTTTCTTGAGTCATTGGATCTAGCAGCCTCCCCTGCTTGGTTTCGTTCGCCAGCTAATTTCTTGAAGCCAACGTCGAAATAATCCGGCAATCAGCAACCGTCCCATGTCCGGAACAATCTAGTAAGCGCGACAACTCGTCTCGCAGCGCTGTTAGGTAAGCAATTTTTTGTTCCACCACATCAAGGTG
>JBPOET010000436.1:0-2161 GCA_051251675.1 Parasphingopyxis sp.
TCCCCGAAGTCAGCTTCGTCACAGCCCATGGCCAGATGTCGCCCACGGTGGTCGAGGAGCGCATGTCGGCCTTTTACGACAAACGCTACGATGTCCTTCTGTCCACCACGATCATCGAAAGCGGGTTGGACATCGCTTCGGCGAATACGCTGATTATCCACCGCGCAAACCAGTTCGGCCTGTCCCAGCTCTACCAGCTGCGCGGGCGGGTCGGGCGGTCGAAAGAGCGCGCCTATGCCTATCTTACGACTCCGGCGAACAGGATCGTGACGGAAGCTGCGGAGAAACGCCTTGGCGTCCTCTCCGATCTCGAAACACTCGGCGCCGGTTTCCAGCTGGCCAGCCACGATCTCGACCAACGCGGCGCGGGCAATCTGCTTGGCGACGAACAGTCCGGCCATATCAAGGAGGTGGGTTTCGAGCTCTACCAGTCGATGCTCGAGGATGCGATCGTCGCCGCCAAGGCCGGAAGCGCCGGGCTGGAAGCGCCGACCGAAGATTTTTCGCCGCAGATCACCGTAGACGCGCCGATCATGCTGCCCGATCATTATGTGCCCGATCTCGATCTGCGCATGGGTCTTTATCGCCGCATGAACGACCTGGAGGACCGGCAGGAGGTGGAAGCCTTTGCCGCCGAACTCATCGACAGGTTCGGCGAGATACCGGCGCCCACAGCCAACCTCCTCAAGGTCATCGAGACCAAGCTCAACGCCAAAAAGGCCCATGTCTCGAAGATCGATGTCGGACCGCGCGGCGCCCTGGTCAGCTTCTTTCAGGACAGTTTTCCCAATCCGGCCGGGCTTATCGACTATGTCGAACGGCTCAAGGGAACGGCCAAGCTGCGCCCCGATCACAAGCTGGTCATCACCCGCAACTGGGGCGATCCGCAGGCCCGGCTCAACGGCGCGCTGCAGCTTTCCAAGGGACTGGCGAAAGCGGCGTCCTAGCTGCGCTCCGCCACCAGCGCTTCGAGCGTCGGGATATCGACGGGCGGCGCGCAGAGATATCCCTGATAAAGCTCGCAACCCTGTTGGGCGAGCAGCGAAAGCTGTTCTTCGGTCTCGACCCCTTCAGCGATGACAGACAGGCCCAGCGAGCGCGCCATTTCGATCACCCCGGTCACGACGATACGATCCCGGGTGCTTCCCGTAATGTCCTGGCTCAGTCGCCGGTCGATTTTGAGATAATCGAGCGGCAGGGTCTTGAGATAGGCCAGGCTTGAATATCCCGTTCCGAAATCGTCAATCGCCACGCGAAATTTACCGGCGCGCAGCTCAGCGAGGCGTTCGGCGGCAATCCCCAGATCTTCGATCAAGCCGCTTTCGGTGACTTCGGCGGTAAGCCTTGCATGGTCGAATCCCGCATCGTCCACCATTTCGGAAAAACGTTCGACAAAATCCTCCTCGGCCATATCGGCAGCCGTAACATTCACGGAAAGCCGCAGACCGGCCAGAGCAGAGGGCCAGCTCACTGCCGTTTCGACGGCCTTTTTCTGCACATGCTGCGACAGTTCGATCAGATAGTCCGAACGCTCGGCCGCCGCAAACAGGGCGATTGCGCCCAGTTCCCCGAATATCGGATGTTGCCAGCGCGCCAGCGCTTCAACCCCGACGATCCTTCCCGACGTAACCGACACCTGCGGCTGGTACACTATTTCGATCTCGTCCCGATCCAATGCATGCCGCAGGTCGATCTCCAATTGGCTGTCGCGCTCAGCCTGTCCTTCCTCATCCTTCCCGAACACGCGGATCGGATGGGTGTCGCCGTCACGCGCTTCAGCCAGGGCGACGCTCGCCCGCCGCATCACCGCCGCCGCGTTCTCGTCTCCATCCTCGCTCGTTACGATACCGCATCGCGTCTTCAGCCTGATGACCTGATCGCCGGTAATGAAAGGCTGTTCCAGCACGCCGACGAGCTGCCTTGCCGCAAACTCCGCCTCCTCGAGCGATACCGACGGCGCCAGGCCAATGGCGAACTCGGCGCCGGCCAGCCGCGCGACAAGTTTAGACCGCATCGGCATCGCAAATATCAGGCGCTCGATCCGGCGCGCCATGCCCTGCAGCACGGCGTCGCCGGTAACGCTGCCATAAGCCTGGTTGATACGTTCGAACCGGTGCAGGGAAATCAGCAGCAGCGCCAGTTTCGGTCCATCCCCACGCTC